>VGVX01000005.1 GCA_016873845.1 Ignavibacteria bacterium | reverse complement strand
AAGAGTCCATTAGACTGAATAATACAAGGATTATAGATATGCAAGACCTATTTTTAAATATTGTGAATTTGAAAGAAAAACAAAACAATTGGAATGATATCATGCACCTGCACGCAGTATATCATTCTAGATATAATAAAGCTGTGCAGGATAATTAATAGTTATACCAATAAAGAAAGCAGAATGAATTTGAAAAACTTGATATTGATTTTATTGTTTTGGTCAGCTTTTTATAGTATTTCTTTTAGTCAAGAAAATTCTGATAGTATTGAACAGAATAATTATTGGGAAATCCAATTTGAAGCAACTTCATTATTATTTTCAAACGAAATTGGTGCTTTATTCGATTATGATTTAATAAGTTATAGTAACGGCAAGTATAGTATAGGATTTTTAATAGGCACAGAATACTATAATAGACTCAGTTTAGATGTTGGAGGTGGAGGTAATTCATATACTAATTGGGATATTAGTTTTTATGGCCGTCATAGTATTAGAGGAAAGAATTTTAACGTCTCACCATTTATTGGTTTGTCGTTTCATCTACTACACGAAGATACTAAATCCGATAAGTTTTTAATTAAATGGGGAATGGAGTGGGAATACAATTTGTATAAAAACATAGTTGGACTGATGTTAAAATGGGCACTATCAATTAATAAAAAAGAAACTGGATATCTTGGCTTAGGTATTACTTATAAAATTAATAATCAATGACGTGGTATAACCTGCAACTCAACAAGACGGCTTCAGTCGGTCTTGGCATTTGCAGTTCGGGTTGGTTCGGTAAGAAAAGATTTTTAGTAAGTAAATAACATTGTCAGTAAAACAAAATATAAACAACATAAACGTTGCAGCCGCTTGTTAGTTGCAAGAACGTATGTTTAAAGAAAATAATAAATTGAGTTCTCGGAAAACAAACAAAAAAAGGAGAACTCAAAATGAAAGTATCGGAAAATTCAGTTTCGTTCTTTGACAAAAAAGAAATTTACATAGGTATTGACGTTCATAAGAAACGCTGGGTAGTAACCGTAAGAACTTACGATCTTGAATTGAAAACATTCAGTATGCACCCGTATGCAGAAGAACTGGAGAACTTTTTAGTAAGTAATTATAAAGGAGCTAATTACCATATTGTTTACGAATGCTGCTTTTCGGGATTTTGGATTTATGATTACTTTCATGAACGAGGCTACAAAATAATAGTCACACCGACGAACAGAATCTACCGAGACGGAAGTATAGTTAAGACTGACAAAATAGATTCGAGAAAGTTGGCGTTTCAACATTCGCGTGGGTTACTAAGAGAAGTGAAAGTACCAACAATGAAGATACGTGAGTATCGTTCGATATTCAGAATCTACGATAAAGAGAAGATGCGGGAAGGACAGATACTTCGTCAAATCAGATGTATACTCGAATGTAAGAACCATGAACTGAAATGGGCAAAGTGGAATAAAGAGTTCATTGAAAAGTTGAAGCTGGTTCGTTTTCAAGAAGATATATTTAATCGAAAGTTCGAAGTGCTGATAAAAGAATATGAGTTCGTAAAAGAACAGATCAAGGATACAGAGAAAAGAATCAAAGAGATCGGAGAAGATGAAGAATTGCGGGAAAAAGTAATTCGGATAAACCAAATCAATGGAATCGGAATAGTAAGTGCAGTAAGATTAGTTGTGTATTTATTTGACATTAAAAGTAGATTTGAACGAGGAGAAAAGCTTACTCATTATTTAGGATTAACCCCCGGAGAGCAAAGCAGCGGAGACGCAACAATAAGAAGCAGAACTGGACTAATTGGAAGCAGACAACTAAGATCAATAATAATACAATTAGCATGGGTAGCAGTAAGAAAAGATGGAAGTTTGTTAAATAAGTTTGAAAGAGTGTACCGAAGCAGTGGATGCAAACAGAAGGCGATAGTAGCAGTAGCTCGTAAGTTAATGATGAAAGTACATGCAATTACTCAGAAAGAAGAAGTATACGAAATAAATAAGAATGCCTGTCGAACAGGTAAAGCAGCTTAAGAACCGGTGACCGCGGCTAACGGCGTGCAAAATCGGCAAGTCCGAATATTTATTTTATTGCGTCAAGCAAGAATGCGGCCCGGTTCATTGATAACGAATACATTAATTGTCGCTCCGCTAAATGCGGATAAAAAGGACGACGAATAACAGGTTGTATAACTTTTAATTAAAGAAAATAAATAACTAAATTAGAGAGAACTCAAACGGTATGTTTACCCACCTTCTTTTTGGTGGGTCGCGATTTAACATAACACACCGTTAGTGGCTAAGCTAAATATGGAGATATAATGGTAATCAATGATGAATCAATAGAAAAAATCATTCAAAAATTGGACAGCTTTGTTTGGACTGAACAAAATATTAATGAAGTAATTAATCTTAGAAATGAATTCCGACTAATTCATAGTAAAGAAAAAATCGATAATCTGACAAAAGAAGATTACTTTGCTGGACTTGGTAAAAAGCAAGGCTGTCTTGCATATGACCTTGAATGGGGAACAAGAAGTCTTGGTAGTATTAAAGGTGGTTCAAAGTATAAATATGGTTATGAATCAGATTTTAGAAAAATCAAATCACTTCTTCAAAAAATTATATCAATAGATCCTGCTAACGTATATAATGCCGATGGAACAGTTACTCTACAAATCAACACTCTTGTAAATCTATCAAAAGAAATAAATGGCTTTAAAACTGGCAGAACTGTTTTGCCAAAAATGTTGAGTATTTATTTCCCAGAAGTATTCTTACCAATCTTTAATGATCAAGACCATTTTCTTTATGAAATACTTTCAAGTGGAGCGGAAACTGAAAATACTGGATTTGCTCTCTATCTCGAATTCAATTATAAACTCTTTAAAATAAAAGATAGATTGGAAGAATTAAGTCATAGGCAGTTTGAGAATTTTGAATACGCTCGATTACTATATCACGCTTTTCCAAAAGATAATGGGCAATCAAATTTAACAACGGCAGAATCAGAGGTTGTCGAAGAACAGCAATTTGAAGCTCTGGAAGTTCAGCACTATCAAAGTCTATTGCACAGAAATTTTAATCGTCTTTTCCCAACATTAAAATATTTTGATGAAGAAGAGCAAATTTCTAAGAATGGGCAATATGATACGCAAACTGTTGGAATAATGGATATGCTTTGTATAGATGACAAAGGAAATTTTGTTGTTATAGAAATAAAGCGTCAAGCGACGGATAAAACCATTGGACAAATTTTACGTTATATGGGTTGGACTAAAGAAGAACTATGTAAAGATGGGCAAAAAGTGAAAGGATTGATTGTCGCCGAACGAAAAGATATTCAACTTGAATTTGCTTTAAAAGTTATTCCCGATGTAAAGTTTATGAAACTTGGTTTGTCAATAACTTTGGAGGAACAATAGTGAAAGCCACTAACAAGCCAATGCTAATGAACTCATTCCTGTAATTGAGGAGAAAGAGTAAAACCAAAACGCTTTGCCTGTTTGTGTAAGTATTTAAGTTGTCGTTCTACGACAAAGTCGCACAAGTTTGATTTTCTGCTCGTATAGTTTGATACCCTGTTTAAGAAACTCCATTCCTTTTGTTATAACCTTACAAAAGATAATGTTAAGTTTTCGGCTATATTTTGTCAAGCACACCCACGTTACTCCATATTCCCAAAATTTGAAGATTCCCCCGACATTCAAAACTCGATTCGACCTCAGCAAACAAATTGAATTAGCAAAAATGAATTGCTCGGTATGTACCATATTTTTTATTTGTATTTAGTATGCAAATCGTTACCCAAAAATCAATTCAATCTCCCCTCTTCAAGTACATTTCCGTTAATTCCGAAGACGACAAAGTTTATCGGGATTTTTCTTACTGCTGAATCGACTGATTGTTGCGCGAGGTTCGCTAAACCGGAACAACATGGAACCTGCATGATCAAAACTTTTATTGATTTGATACGCGAATCATCGATCATCGAGACTAGCTTTTCCAAATAGATCTGCTTGTTCGAATCGAGCTTTGGACATGCAATTGCAAGTCCCTTCCCTTTTAAATAATCTTTATGAAAATCAGCATACGCGAATGGGACACAATCGGCAGTGAGAACTAAATCCGCATTTTGAAAATAAGGCGCACGAGGGGAAACGAGATGCAACTGGACAGGCCATTGTCGTAATTGTGATGAACGCATTCCAGTTTCTTCATTTTCGTTTTGGACTACATCAAGCTGCAGTGTCTGTGCCCCAGGACATCCGCATTTCACTTCTGCAGGTTTTTCCAATCCGCCATTTAATGGATTTTCGATGCCTTTTTCCTCAAGATAAGAGACTGCCGTGTTTAGATATTCTAATTCGTTATGATCTTTCAAGTGCTTGAGGTGTGCTTTTATTACATTCGCTCCCCCTCTGATGATGTAATCCATCACTTGACGCTCGTCGTAAGGTTCGGCTTCACGTTCTTCAATCGTAATCGCTTCTTGTGGACAATGCCCAAGACACGCACCGAGACCATCGCAAAACAAATCGCTTATCAATCTCGCTCTACCGTCAATTATTTGAAGCGCACCTTCGGCACAGGATGGAACACAATCGCCGCAGCCGTCACATTTTGATTCATCAATTTTTACAATTTTTCTCAACATTTAACAATTTTCCTTAATCAGACTAATTTATCTTATTCAAGATAATTCTTTAAAATGGCAAATACAATACCTTAATAAAATCAGTTTAACAATGTATACTCAAAGCAGTTTTTACTGGGAGTCGGGTTATATTAAATGACCGTTTCTGAAGTTACGCAAAACCGTCATTCTGAATCCGTCAACTGACGGATGAAGAATCTGAGGTTGTAATTTTCTGGATTTTTGAGATGTTTCGTCCCGATTCCTCGGGACTCAACATGACAAAAAGTCAATTCTGCGTAACTTCAGACCGTTAATTTAAAATTTAAGATTTAGGTGGAGACAATTGACTGAAATGATCATTGAGGATGTTGTTAATCGTCTCGAGGATATTAGTGCGCAATTCGTTTTCATACTTTGCATCAAAGACGAACGCTTTGATATTAAATTCATTCATTCCTTCCGGTGATAGCCCCTTAAATGTAACTTCAGTTGGTTTTGAAGCAGAGTTAAATATCGACGTTGTTCCGACTTCGAATAAAATCTTTTTGGCTTCGATAACATCAACACTTTGAGGAACTTTCACAGTAATGTTAACTTGTTTATTCTTTGAGACGACATTAAGATTCTCGACAGCATTCTGCAAGAAAAGCTGGTTCGGCAGATTGATGATTGAATCATCGAGTGTAATTATTTCAACTGACCGAAAACTTTTTGAGCGGATTTTCCCATAGTAATCATTTATTTTTATCCAATCGCCGTAGGTGAATGGCCTGTCTAAAAGTAATATAATCCCGCCTATCACATTTTTCACAAAGTCATTGGATGCAAGCACAATCATTAACAGAAGCGCAGCACCTAAAACTATCATAACAAAACTTGATGGTACGATAATGTAGAATAAGATCAAGTAGGAAATTATCAACCACAAGAAAATGTGAAACAAAATTTTTATGAAATCTCCGTACTTGAATTTTTCAATTATATGATAACGAAGATAGAATTTATTGACGCGCCAATTGATCCAGCCGCCGATCAAAATTAACAGCAATGAAAAAACTATTTTCCAGAAAGAAAAACTTTCCTGAATTTTCAGTTCCTTTACTTCCGGAAAGAAAAATAAATTAGTTTCGCTGTGAACCGTATCATGCGAAGTTAGTGTATCGTGCATTAATATCGTATCGTGGATCGTCTGAAGTGTTGTATCGTGTATAATTATTGTTTCTCGCGAGGCTTCATATTTTCTTAGAGAATCTATTGAACTTAATCGGGTAAAAGCAGTATCTACAGTTTTGATCCGAATCGAATCTGTTCGTCTTACAGAAGTTGTTTGTGCCTGCAGATTCAGTAAAAATAAACAAACGATGAAAAATATTTTAACGATTTTACTCAAAAACATTTAACCTCTTAAGTTCGAGTTCAAGCGGTTTATAGATTGCGCGGTTTATATAAAATACCTTCTCTTGATATTGATTGACTTCATACAGAACTAAATTCGTCGTTGAAAGAAAGTTCAGTATCGCGAGTGATTCATCAAATCCGAGATTGAATATCTTTTGATGCTCGGAGATTTTAAGATTTCCATGACGGATTAAACTCGCAAGTGTCAGCAGTTTTTTTACTTCATAAATTTGCAAAAACGAAAAATCAATTTTCTTAAGGGGATTTAGACGAATAATATTTCCCCTAATTGACTCGATTGAGCGCAGCCAATAAAACATTGCCGAAGTTATATTCCCTTCGCATGCCTTTGCGAGGTCATTAAAGAATTCGATTTCGAGAATGTTTCTTTTTTCCTCAGCACCAAAAGCATGTTTGAATTGACGTTTTAATTTGGCCGTTTCACTTGGTAAATATTCGACATCAAATCCTGATGTCTGATGGCGCGAGAGGAGTGCATCTTTTAATTCCTCTCTGGATAGATCCTCTGTATGAATTTGATATGGAAAATAATTACTTATTATTAAGAAATTATTTAAAAGCTGCCATGCATGAGACGAAATTGAAGTTATCCAAAATACTTTGTGACTCGTTTCGGATATTAAAAGTAATAGTTTTCGAATAGCATTAAATCCGCCGTAGCGGCGCAAAAATAATTCATGAATATCTTCAAGTATTACGGTGTAAGATTGACCCGGCAGCAGCAATTCATCACGTAATTCTTCAAATGAATGGACGTAATCAAGTTTGAATAAATCAACCAATACATTCAGCAGATCTCGATCACTATCTAGCGATTGAGTGAAATTTATTCGTAAGACATTTTCACCAGAGGAATAATCTTTTAAATAGTAATTGATCAAGCTGCTCTTTCCGGTGCCTGCATCGCCGATTATAGCAACCGAACCTGGCAAATTATTTAGTACACGCTGATTTGCCTGGATGATCACTTCTCGTTCATCATCTCTTCCAATAATAAACTCAGTTACTTCGGATGAATTGTAATCGAATAATTTTCTATAAATGAATGGGAGTGTTTCGTAAACTTTCGGATCGATAATTGTTTGATTATAACAATAGATGATCGTGCTCGTGTCTTTAAATTCTTCTAAAACTCGATGTTTAACTTCTTTGAAAATCGGTCTGAGTAATTCCTGATATTGACTTGAAATATATTTTTTACTGGAATGAAATTTCTCGAGAATGTTGTCATAAATTTTGAAATAAAATGACTTGATCTTAATCAGTCGTTCTTCCTGTTCAAGATGATGCGCCGCATATTTTGTTGGTTCGTGAGTGACAATGTGTTTTAACCTGCTGATACTTCTATAGATCTTTTCTGTAAGGCCAACTTCAATTTCTCTTTCGAGATTATCAATTTCTCTATCCCAAATTTTTACTTTATCCTTGATTAGTTTGGCAGATTCTAAAATTGTATCATCCAAGATTTTCTTCAGTTCTACATCGGATTTAGGTTTGCGATCGATTTCATCCACTGCTGCAGTAAAATGATAATTAACAATATTGCTGATATTTTTTAGTTCGTAGATTGAACTTGTTAAATGACTCGAGATAATCTCGTTGATTTTACTGATTTCTCTCGATAAATCTTTCTCTAAAAAAGATTTTACGATCGCTCTGAATTGAAGAGTCTTAAGTGGAATGTATTCAGTCTTCGTTTCTTTAATCTCAAAATCTTTTTGATCGAGCACTTGTATAGTCGGATCACATGACTGTGCAAGATTAGAAAAGTTTTCCAGCAAAACGGTGATTATAGTGTTAAACTTTTTGCTCTTATTTATGTTAGAAAGTCTTGTGATCCCTTTTTCATGGAGAAGTAATAAAAGCTCGTTTCTGTAAATGCTTACTTGTTCTTTTATCTTTAATATATTTTCAATTTTGATCAATGCAGGATTTGCGAGTTCGGAGTTCATTTTTTTGAAAAGCCGAATTAATTCTGTTGTTATTGAACGAAGGCTTTCGTTGATCGTATCCGAAAAACGAATCATTGTGTCATCAATTACGCTGTTAACCTTTCCTGCAAGAAGATAAATTTTTGCATCCCGCTCGCTTACCCCAAGATAACCTAGAAAATAATTCACCCAGAAACGGATTGTCTCAAGCGTACTCTCCTTAGCTTCAAGACTTTTTTTGTAGATTTTGGAAAAATCAAATTTTCGATGAGAAAGTTCCACTGTGCCGGCGTTGGTCAGTGCTTCTAAAAACTCGTTATAGGGATTCGCAAAAGCATATTCCAACCGAACATTAATATTTTGATTTGATTGCGTTATCTCATCGTTCACAATTCTAATTTCGGCTTTCAGCTTTTCGTGAATGTCATTCAGTTTATCGAGTGCAATAGTGGAGACCGCCTCGATATCTTTATGTTCGGCGATAAGATTAAGCAATTCTTCGAAATTATATGTTAAATCATCATAAATTTTTTTAACTCTCTGCAACACAGTCAGCCGCTCCATTCCAACAAAGAAAGCGATCTTCTCCATCTCCGCAGGTATTTGCCAATCAAAATAATATTTAACCAATTTTATAAAAGGAATTTTTCTCTTTATCGGTGCTTTGATACCTGAAATTTTCCTTAAGCTGCGGTTAAGTCTAGTTAAACTTTTTCCAATTTTTACTTTTAATGAATCTTCTTCACGAGTTATAAATCTATCATCTTCCTGAGTTACGATGATATACTCATCTGCTTCATCACAAAATTCTTTCAAGTCATCAAAAAGTCTCTGGAGCAAATGCTCGGCAGTTAATATTTCTTTCTCAATATTCTTCCTTGCGAAGCATAAACCTGCAAACCAATCGGCTATATCACTCTGAACATTTAATATTTGCGTTTTTAATTCTTTAGCAGATACTCTTGGTTTTGTGAAGACAGATTTAAGCTTTTGATACTCATCGATATATTTTTCTGTTATTTGATAGAAAAACTCTATCGATCCCTCGCTCCTTTTATTGATAAAGTTATTTTGAAACTCGAGAAAAATGTTTACAAGTTTAGAACGAAGCTCATCAACTTTTTGATTTAATGTTTCATTTTCAAAATCGGGCTTAATTATTTTTTTAGCAGGTAATGGTTCAAATTCGGTTATTTTTTTTCGAATCACAGGTTCCGGCTTTAGCTCACTTTCCCCTTCAACTGAATCGCGTGTTTCCTTTACTTTTCGGAGAGCAAACTTAAAAGAGACAGGTCCAAATAAAAGGTTTAATCCAACTATTCCAATAATTATAGGATTAAAAACACCACCAATCTCTGGCACTTTCTGTAAAATAATTATTGATAAACCGATTACAACAGCAGACTGAGAAATAAAACCAAGCCAAAGATTCTGCTGAATTGGTTGAGGCTCATTAGCAAGTTTGGTTCCAAGTTTTGATGAAATGTAAATCAATATAATTCGCACAACGAAAACAAGAATTGCTATTTGATATGCTAAATAGAACGATTCAATGTTTAACCCAGCTCCGGCGATTGTAAAGAAAACTACATATATCGGAACTGAAAGTTTTTCAATTGGATCGATGAAATCATGTCCGAACTTTGAAAAGTTCTGGACGAAAAATCCAATCGCAATAAATACAAGCAGTGAATCCAAATGAAGCGCATTAGAAATTTCCGTAATTATCAAAATCGCCGAAAGTATAAACAGAACTTTTTCAGAATTGACATACTTAAAATAAAGGATAAACAAATATCCAAAAACAGCACCGGCTCCCAGCGAAAAGAGAAGTTCTAAAATATTATCAAATATCAATCCCCATTCGAATCCACCATCGGCGGATAAATTAAGTTTAGCATAAGTTATTCCGAATGCCAATAATAATACCATCACAACATCTTTTAGTACGGCAGTACCGAGAACAAAATTTGTCATTCTCCCTTTCGACTGCGTTTCATTTATCACAGCGATAGTAGCCGCAGGAGAAGTTCCAAGCATTAAAATAGAAAGAAAGATAGCAATTGCGAGAATTACAGCAAATGGCTGCGATGCAAAAATTGGTACATAAGGCGCCGATAGTAATACAACAGCAAAAATTATCGTGCTAATAAAAAGAAGCTTAAAGAGTATAACATAAGTCATACCTTTAAAAATTGGTCTCAATTCAGAAATCCGTAATTCACCGCCGGCTGTAAGTGCAATTAAACCTACTGCCAGTCCGTTTATTAATTTTATATCATTAACAACATCAAGAGAAAAGACACTAAGTATATCAGTTCCAAAAATGAATTCCGAGTATGGGCCAAAAATAATTCCTGCTATTAAGTAACCGCTAATTTTAGGAAGCTTAAACTGGAAAGCAAGATCCCCAAATGCATATGCAGCAAGAAAAATAAATCCCAATGCTGCAAGAGTTTTGGGACTTAATAGCTGAACTGTATCAACTTGAAGATAATCGATCACGTTCATCAAAAGAAAGAAACTGACTATGACAATTATTTTACGAAGAAGCGACATGTCAAGATTCTTTCTTCATTGGTGATATTTCGTTTAAATCGATCAAAACATCTCGCGTCCATTTAATGCTCAGAAACTCATTCACGATCACCGCAGCAATAATTACACTGAAAACCAAAATTGAAAATTCATTTTCATAGACTTGAATAAAATTCAATGCCATTGCAATTGCAATCAAACCCTGGCTGTTTAGACCCTTACCAATAGTTGGGCTGAGTGCAGTTTTATCGTAGCTTGCTTGATATGCAAACCAGCCATTGAAGTTTTTTATATTCATTCTGAGTATGAGATAAAGTCCAAGTCCTGCTACCCAAATATACCAGTTGTTCACATATAAGATTGAGCCGGCATAAATTAAAATAATCACATAAAATGGATGCTCAAGTTTTTCAAGTGCAGCTTCAAGCCGTTTATGCACTTTAGAAGTGTTAGCGATGAAAATTCCCATTATCAAGGAAATGAAAAGAGTCGAAAAATTCAAATAGTAAGCAACGCCGCTTGTAAAAATTATTATCCCCATTAATGCGAGAAATAATTTATTTTCGTCCTCTTCTCTTTCAAGAAAGATGATAAATAAAATTCCAATGATAATTCCGATCACAATGTTTATCACAAACCATTCTGTCACAGTGATATCGAGATTCTTTGGCACACCTTGATGCACGATTGAGAAAAGCATCCCGAATGAGATAATCGAAATTATATTACTGATACTCGAACTGAATAGAAGCGATTTATAATTGGGGCCATCAATGTTGAATTTGTGGCGCAGAGTTTGCAGTACACTTGGAGAATATGTAGATGCAGTAGTTCCAAGGACCAGAGCATTTACCAAAGCTTCATCGAAAGTTAGATTCCCCGAAAAGAAGAATCTGAAAATCCCAAAGAAAACAAAAAATAAAACTAAAGTGGTGATTACTACATCTGTTAACGCAAGTCTCAGTCTTTCCCTATTCATCTCCGAAAAGTCTTTAAACCGCAATTTTAAACCTGTAGTAAATCCAACTGTGCCAATGATTAAAGCGATCACAGGCTTCAGCTGCAATGATGATTGCGGCGAAAGAAGAATCGGAAAATCGATTGCAAAATATGCATTGATCCAGGTTAAAAATGGAGAGCCAATTAGTATACCGAGAAATAGATACTCCAATCCAGTGAAATAGAGAAACTTATCCTGTAACTTTTGATTGATAAAGTGAAATGAGATGAATCCAAAAATTAGGATCAATATGAGAAGAATAAACGTATTCATCTGCCGAAAATATAGTGTATTAATTGAAAATTGACAACGGCTGTGATAATAAGTTTATGCGGTACAGAATCCAGCTAAATATGATTTTTGTTAATAGCTGAAGTTACATATAACTGTCATTCTGAATCCGTCAACTGACGGATGAAAAATCTGAGGTTGTAATTTTCTGGATTTTTGAGATGTTTCGTCCCGATTCCTCGGGACTCAACATGACAAAAAGTCAATCTGCATAATTTTAATAGTAATATATCCGAAACAAAAAAAATAACGATTAACACCTACAGTCAGGATTGATGATCAACGATCGATGATTTTTGCTTGATACATTTGGATCATAGCCTATTTGCTTCCATAAGCATTTTCCAAATACATTTTTGCAAGATCGTGAGAATTATTCCAATCTTTTATGGAGAGACAATATTTATAAGTTTCGACAGCTTTTTCTCTATTTTTTGATTGATCATATGCAAGCCCCAAATTCAATACAGCTGAAGTCTGAAAGCCTGATTCATCTCCCTTCTTATCTATTTGCTTACTTACATCGATTGACTCATTCAGAAAAATGATTGCCGAATCATATTTTGCAATATGCCTGAAATAAATTCCCATGTAGTACAATGCCTCGCGACGAGCGTTTAATCCGTATCCATCAAATCCATTTTTACTTTTTAGATAAACATCCTTAAATACGAATGATGCATTTTCATAGTCGCCTAATCTAACATAAGTTCGTCCGTAATACCGTTGAAAGATTGGATTATCGGGATATTTTTTTATCAACTTTTCTGCATAATCACGAGCTTCATAAAAATCTTCTTCAAACTGATAATACAGAGTCAATAAAAAATACATCGCTTCTGTTGAAGAATATTTTGCTTTTTTGGATGCGTCGATCAATTGATTAAGCCCGGTAGTCTTATCTCCTTTTGGAAAGAAAATCATCAGTGGCTTAATGTAAGGATAGCGGTCGGGAATTACCGATGCAAAGTAATTGTAAATTCCCATTCCAAATAAAATATCTTGATTCGTTGAATCAATTGAATAAACTAATTTCAGCAGCGGCAGAGCCTCACGTCCATCATCAGCAGCTTTAATCCAACTTTCACGAACTGCACGAAGTCTTCCACGAAATCCAATCGCTCCACCTTTGAAAAAAAGTGCATTCACGTCCTTTTCATTCTTTTTTAGCATCTGATCGCAGTGAAAAATCACATCTTCCAGCTTTGCGAAGAACTTTTCGTCGTAAGATTCATTATCATAATCCAAGGCGATTCTCCACCAATCGACCATTGCCAAAAAAAATCTTCCGGCTGGATGCGAAGGGTAAGAAGACATTAGATCTTTAAAGACAACTTCTGCAGAATCGAATTTGATATTGTAAATATAATCGATCCCTTTTCTAACTTTCACTTCGAACGGAGAGAAATCTTGCGAGATTATTGGTTTTGAATATAAAAGAAAAAAAGTCAAAGCTAATAATGATATCTTCATTTCAAATTTCATTTCTGAGTTTACTACGCTGCAACGATTATTGTGTTTCAAAAAAAAGCCCATCAACTTTGACGGGCTTTATCCAAATCTATCACATAATTGTTTTCGAATTCGATTATTTTTTTACAACTCTAAAATTTGTGACCGGTTGAACTTTATAATCAAATTCTACTGTCTGATAAGCAGATGTGCCTGAACCAGTAGTCTTGATATTCTTTACCCAGACCTTAATATAAATTTCGTCTTGGGTTTTTAATAAATAAACATTGTCTTTTACAGCAGATATTTTTGCTAGGTTCGGCTCGGTTAATCCTTCAATTAAATCAAATGCGAATTGCTTGTCTCCAGGAACTTGCGAGAATTTTGTATCTCGTGCTCTGGAGTCGCCTTGTTTAGGTGAATAAAATGTGAGCACAGTTCCATCCGTTCGCATATGTAGATCAATATTTGAGAAGTTTGCTGAAGCAAACGAGTATTGCGTTCCAACGCCGGTTGATGGATCCCACCCATAACCAGATTTTGCTGGACTTGGATCTTTGAACTCATCTATTATTCCATCATTATTGTAATACACACCGCCAAAAATAATACTCCCAATTGGGATACTCAGTTTATTTGCATTGTTCACTGCATAAACATAAGTCTTGTATTTTTTACCTCGTGCTATCGAATTAATAGTTCTTTTTCTTGATTCTGTTTTAAGAACCAAAGTTGAATCGAACTTGGAAATATTTTCTCCCATCAAGTTCACTTCGTAGGTTGAAACTATGTAACCTTTAAAGTCTGATTTGCTGTGGTCTGCGGATTGATTCCAGTTTGCAATTGCAAAACTGTTTCCGCCTGCTACTGCATCAACAGCAATCGTTAATCCTGTTGCAGGCGCGACCGTTGTCGGTGTTACTGGCTCATCGGTTCCTGTTGAACAATCTGAACCAAGAAAACTAAAACTTAATCCGAACAATAAAAGTATCGAAAATAGTTTGCTAAAGTTTTTCATAATAAATCCTTTATTAATTTAATTTGTCTGATAAATAGTTTTTTATTGAATTCATATTTAAACGAATTTGTTCCATCGAATCTCTTTCACGGATTGTAACGGTCTGATCTTCGAGCGTTTGTGAATCGATGGTCACACAATATGGAGTTCCAATTTCATCTTGTCTTCTGTATCTTCTTCCAACTGCTCCTTTATCATCATAGAATGCTCGAAATGATTTTCTCAAATCTTCAGTAATGTTAGAAGCTATTTCCTGCATTCCATCTCTATTAACAAGAGGAAAGACAGCTACTTTCATCGGCGAAAGTTTCTGATGAAATTTTAAGACTGATCTTTTTTCTCCTTTTACTTCTTCCTCGTGATAAGCATCTATCAAGAATGTCATGAAGCTTCTGCTTGCACCGGCGGAAGTCTCAATTATGAATGGAATATATTTTTCTTTCGTTGAATCATCAAAGTACTCCATTGCTTTACCTGAAAACTGCTGATGCTGAGTTAGATCAAAATTAGTTCTATTGTGAATTCCTTCAATCTCGCCCCAGCCGAATGGAAATTCATATTCAATATCCACAGCAGCCCTAGCATAATGTGCAAGCTTATCTTGTGGATGATCTGAAAATCTCAGTTTCTCCTTTTTCAAACCGAGTTCAACGAACCAATTCATCCTGCTTTCTTTCCAGAACTCGTAGTACTTCATATCTTCTTCAGGTTTCACAAAGTACTGCATTTCCATTTGTTCAAATTCTCTTGTCCTAAAAAGAAAATTTTTCGTATTAATTTCATTCCTAAAAGCTTTTCCAATCTGCGCGATTCCAAATGGTACTTTTTGCCGTGACGAATTTGCAACGTTTAGATAATTAACAAATATTCCCTGTGCTGTTTCAGGACGAAGGTAAACTACTGACGAAGAATCTTCGACTGAACCGAGAAATGTCTTAAACATCAAATTAAAATTTCTTGGCTCAGTAAATTTTTCTTCAGCTTGACACTTGCTCGCTTTTCTTCCTTTGTATGCCGGACTTCCACACATCGAGTCCTCAATTTGATCTGCACGAAAGCGCGCTTTGCATTCTTTGCAATCAACCATTGGATCGGTAAAGTTCGCAACGTGACCCGATGCTTCCCACACTTTCGGGTGCATTAAGATCGAGGCATCTAATCCTTCAACATCTTCACGGTATGTCATCGATTTCCACCATTCATTTTTAATATTGTTAAGTAGTTCGACGCCCATTGGACCGTAATCCCAGCAACCGTTTAATCCTCCATAAATTTCTGATGATTGAAAAACAAATCCTCTTCGTTTTGCTAATGAAACAATAGTATCTAAATTTAGGTTCAAAATTATCTCCAAAAAATTGATGAATTATTGGTAAAAATAGTTAATGACTGTTTTGATAGCAAATTCAAGAATTTTAAATTGTACAGAGAAATAAATTGAACTACACTAGTACTAAGCTTATTTTATAATTAATAATGAATTAAATTGAAATCATCATTAAAGAGATTTCATCTCCTTTAAAATCTAAATATTCTGATTTTGAAGGGATATATTTCTTTGGTTCAAGAGCAAGCGGAAGCCACGAAGAGGATTCTGATTATGATTTACTTTTTGCATTTGGCCGTGAAATAGATTGGAAATTTGAAAAAGAAATAACAGCCGTAATCTATGATTTTATGCTCGAGTATGATGTTATTATCGATTGCAAGATTTATTCCCATTCTGAAATTTTAGATCCAGTCACTCCTTTCAGAGAAAATGTTAAAAAGGAAGGAATATTTTATGGCAGTTGATAAAGACCTACTTATAAGATATAGAATAGATAGAGCGAAAGAGACAATAAAGGAAGCTGATGATGCGATTAAAATGAAAAATCTTTTTAATGCTGAAAATAGAATTTATTATACTCTTTTACATTGTAATGGCATTAGCAATCAAGAATAATTATTCAACGTCCAAGCATCATCAATTAATGGGTTGGTTCAATCGGACTTTTGTGAAAACAGGTAAAGTGAAAACTGAAATTGGTAGAATTTATTTAACTGCGTTGGAAAAGAGAACGAAAGGAGACTATGAGGACATGAAAGTATTTACGCTAGAAGAAGATGAAGTGGATTTTAAAGAAATGATTCGATTTGTTCAAGTGGTTGAAAGACTAATAAATGAGAAATAGAACCAACTTTTATTAATTGACCCTTCTAGACTTTATCCACATAAAAACTATATCAATTTAAGTTTAGCTATAGAATTCTTTTTGAAATTAATAGTATGATACTTTTAGACTTAATAGAATATTTTCATTTGACCAATTTCATAAAGCTCTTATAAATATCTGCCAATTCTGGATAATATTCTTTTAGTGCTGAGATGTTTTTTTCAATTGTTTCATTATCACCACGAACGATTGGCCCCGTCAATCCTTCTTCAACTCCAAGTATCTCAATATTTTTCAAAGTAGATTCAATCAAGGGTTTGTATAACTGTTCAGGTTTAATCTTTGACTTCTTGTTTAGTATTGAGTTCTCTGCTTTGCTGAGGAGGATGGCTAAATAGTTTGAAATGAGCACAGCAAAAGCATGATAGAGTGCTTTTTTGTCTTTTTGAATTACAATTGATTTACAATTAATTTCCTTGCAAAATATTTCAGCAAAATTAATTGCTCTTCGTGAATCTGATTCAACAGCAACAAAAGTATTTAATAAGTCATAATTTATTTTTTCAGACGCAAAGCTGAACAATGGATGGAACGAGAAAACTTCCGCTCCCAATTTTTTTAGCGGCTTTAAAACTTCCGACGTTTCACTACCGGAAGTATGAAAAACAAAAACGGAATTTAATATAATGTGTTTTTCCAAGAAGTAATTAACTACTTCTTGAATATTTCGGTCTTGAACTGAAATACAAATAATATTTGTATACTCAGAAAGAATGTCTAATTTATTTGAGAACATTTTGGAATTTGTTCTCACTGCAAGATTCTTTGCCTTTTTAATGTCGTAATCAACGATCTGTTCAATTTGAATTCCAGTTGAGTAAAAATGTTTGGCAAGTGCAGACCCTACTCTTCCAGCTCCGATTATGCAAATTCTGAATTTCTTCACACAGTTATAACTTTTACCCTATTATTTTTTTGTTTTGCTTCATGCTGCAGTTGGTGAATTCAAATATTCTTTTTGAATTATAATTTTAATCAGTCGACTGACGGATTGAATTTTTATTTTTGATTTGACTTATAAAACACTGCAGATAAGTATCCAACGACTTGTCTAAAATCTCCGCTTGCTTCACTCGAATCGCATCTATACAAAATTTTTGATTTGTTTGCACCCAACAGTTTTGATGTTTGCATGATTGTTACGATCGGACCTCCGCCGCAAGCTTCGACTTTTTGATTCTCAAAATCAGTCATTAGTGATTCGGAATCAAAGTTTTCAATATGAGTGTGAATCCTTGAATCAAGCGAATCAGCTAATTCGTGTGAGTGATAATGAGAAAGATCAGAACTTGCAACGAAAAGTATTTTTCTTCCATGAGTTTCCTCGGCGAGGATCTCTGCAAGAGAATTGCACACTTCCTCACTTTGATTTCCTATCACGATTGGAAGGAGTTTGAACTTTTTCAGAGTGCTTTGTAAAAAAGGAAGTTGCACCTCGAGAGCATGTTCACGTCCATGCCCTTTTTTTGAAATTTGTATAAGACTTTTACTTTCCGAAAGTGTCTCACGTAGTTTACTATCAATTTCGACTAAGCCAAAGGGTGTTAAGTACGCATGCCCATCAAATATTGAAGCGCCATCAAAATATTCATAATGACTCGGCGAGATTACCACTACGGTCTCATACTCTTGCTTCAATAAATGGCTGTACCCGTAAGCTGCAGTTTTACCTGAATAAAAATATCCCGCGTGGGGTGAAACCATTCCAATGATCTCTCCATCGATCTTTGATGGTTTTGCCTCAGCAATAAAACCTTCGATTTCAGCTTTGAGTTTTTTTGGATCTCTCTCATAAAACATTCCACTTACTGCTGGCTCACGAACTTCCATAGTGGTCATTTCACTTGCTCCTTAAAACTTCTTTCTCAGAGAAAATAGTTGCAGAGAAAATTTCAATTTTTGTCTGAGGTGATTTCCAATCGTGTTTCCTTAGACCTGCTTTCTGACAAGTGTGATCGAGAAACTCTTCACTATTCCAATTATATTTTACAGCGACTTGGGGAAGAAGCAAACCGTGATGTGTATCTTTTTCAATGATCAGACCATGTTTGCCAATTTTAATTTCATCGATAGATTTTATCCTTTTAGGAACTGAAAGAACAGAAATTTCAATATCAATGAAATCCAATTCTTCTGCACTTAATGGTGCAAATCGGGGATCTTCAAATGCAGCTTTTTTTGCAGCATCATAAACCTGCTCGAACAAAGGTGAAAATCCAAGAATATATCCAATGCAGCCTCTGAGTTCATCGTCAAGAGTGAGTGTTACAAACACTCCATATTTTTCTTTTAAATGAGGAGGGAGTTCTAAGCTGAAATTAACGCCCCCTCCTTTTCTCAATCCTTCCGAAATTGAGTCACGAGCGATTTGTAACAATAACTTTTTTTCTTCTTTAGAAAAGTTCATGCTTAACCTCTCATTTCTGTAGCAAATATGCTACTAACTCTTTTTTATCTTTTACGAAGTATACTAAATCACCATGAATAAAGAAAGAATCTGGAACCGGAGCCGGTGACGAAGAATTGAGTATTTCTTTCAATAAAACTGTTTGTGATTGCAAGTCAAAAATACACAACCAATTAGTTAAACTAGCTTCATGATTTTTTTCGTAGTAATTGAATAAAAAAAGATTTTCATATTCAATGAATTCTATCTTCCCAAAATATTTTGTATCGCCAATTACTTTTAGAACGCTTTGATTGAGCTTTGTATATTTTCCTTCGTCTGTTAGAAAAGAAGGAAATAAGAAATTATTACCGAGTTCATCTCCAACTGACTGTCTAAACATTTCTGCACTCGATGAATCGCTGCCGAGCGACTCTATCACATCACCCGTTGAATAGTCTATCAGGAAAAAATCACGACCCTCAAATTTTTGGATATAAGCTAATACTTTGTTGTTCGAGATCGAATCGAACGTTAAATCTTTATTGATCCACTTTACTTTGGCAGTGTTTAAATCCACAGCTATAATCTGTTTATGCTTTGGCATATCCGGCTTTTCAAACAGATGCAGAAAAAGCGTATCTCTATAAATTGCTTCAATTCCAATCCAAAAATCTTCATCCAAAAATTTCTTGTCAGCCCAATTTGTTTTACCAGTAATTTTATCGATGCATGAGAAAAAAACTTTTTTATTTATTATGTCACGTTCTTCGATTATCAAAGAATCCATTTCACTTATTTGTATTCTCCAGATTTGACGACCCTTGAAATATGAGAAGAGCTTTTTAATTATCATTATTACTACAACCTATTCTGCCAAAACATAGTAAATAGATTTGATGGATTCCAGGAAAATTTAAATTTTGTTGTAGCTATTTCAAAACATTTTGAATGGATTCGAGCGAATCTTTACTGCAGTGAGAATTTGTTCTTCACAACTCCATACTCTGTAATAAGGTTCTCAAAAACTTTTTCAACGGAAAGAATTTCATGAATTAATCCCGAACTTTGCCCTGCTTCCATCGCCCCTTCATTTTCATCACCATTAAAAATTCCGAGCATTTCTCTTTTGGCTCCTAAAAGTTCTTTCAATACTGATTCATCTGCTCCAGTTAAATCTGCTTTTACCGCGCGGTAGGCGAAATCGTTTTTTAACATTCGCATCAATCCAATTTTTTTGAATGCAAGAATTGTATCGTTATCCCCAGCTTCAACAACTTTCTTCTTATAATTTTCATGTGCAGATGATTCAATCGTCGCTGCGAATCTTGTACCTATCTGAACACCTTCAGCACCGAGGCAAAATGCCGCCGCAATTTGCCTTCCATCTGCAATTCCGCCGGCAGCTATCACCGGAATTTTTACCGCATCAACTAATTGAGGAATTAAACATAGAGTTGTAATCTCATCTAAGCCATTATGACCGCCAGCCTCAACACCTTCGCCGACAATAGCATCACAGCCAACTTCCTCAGCTTTTTTTGCATACTTAACTGAAGGAACAACATGAACAACTTTGCATCCATTACTTTTTAATCTCTCAATAAATTTTCCCGGATGACCGGCAGAAGTGAAAATTATTTTTACATCTTCTTCAATACAGACGTCAACTAAATCTGCAGCATCTCCACGCATAAGAGGAATGTTTACACCAAATGGTTTTTCGGTTTTTTGTTTTGCCTTTTGAATATGCTCACGCAGTAAATCCGGTTTCATAGAACCAGACCCAATCAATCCTAATCCACCGCAATTCGAAACCGCAGATGCAAGTTTGTAACCAGAAACCCAGACCATTCCAGCTTGAATGACTGGATATTTTATCTCAAACAACTTTGTAATTCGATTTTCTAATTTCATCATGTTCACTTTTTATTTTTAAACTTAACGAATTTTTCTCCATCCCATCTCAATAATTGTCTTTCGAGCATTTCAATATAATCCGGTGTGTCAATATATGGAGGAGGAAGTATTTTTTTCTGTACAAGATCATCCCGTTTCATTTGAAAATCATCAGTGATAACTGTTTTCACTGAATTGAAATTATAATCGAAAGAGTATCGTATGGAAAGATTTTTCGGATCATTATTTTTTCCTCCCAATGTACATGTCTCGAAATTATTGATTGCTTCATTGTCAATGATTCCCATATCTGGAGGATAGTTGAATCTAGTTTTGAAAAACTCTGTGTAATCACTTTTCGGGAGAACAATGTATTGATCAAATTTAGCCAAAGGTAAATTTAGAAAATAATATGGTTCGGAAGTCGGTGCTTGCCCATTCATATTATTAACGGATATAGAAAATATTATTGTATTGTTTAATCCATTGTTGACACCTGCTAAAACAAGATTTGGAAAATCTTTTTTCAGAAATTTAATGATCCCTCCGCGTATTCTTCCCGGATGCCATAATGTTGGTCCAACCTTTTTTCCGGTTTTCAAATCAAGTGCGAAAATTGAAGATGGATAGTATGGAGCATTATTTACAATAAGATATAAAAGTTTAATGTCGTTCACGGTAACCGTATCTATCATCCCTATGATATATCTTTTTTCAAATTTCTCTTCCAACGAGGGAACTGTATCTTCATATGCGAATTCCCAAATTAATTTTCCGAAATTATTATAACACCGTACCGTATCCTTCGGATAAGTATTTCTCAAATTATATTTATTTTCTGCTGTGAGTATGAGCTCATTGACTCCATCTTTATTGATATCTATTAGTCTTGCTTTTTGCTCAAACTGATAGAGAATAGTTTCGGTTGCGGATTTAGAAAACAACTCTTTTTCATTTTTGTTTTGAACTGAGATCCGATTCTCTACAAGTTTTACAATTGTTGGTTTGTTATCCCAATCTTGTGTAATCAATAAGCTGAAAAAAATTGTAAGTAAAATTATAGAAAGTGTATTGATCCAATGCTTTCTTGCCGTATTGATTGCTCTTTTAGGAACACTTTGTTTTTGAATCTCCACAAGTGTTCGTCTGTCAAGTAAATCATTTAAATCGGGTAGTCCAATTATCCTTAATGCGCGTTTCGGAAATTCTTTATTTAATTCAATTAATTCTTCCAATGCCGAAGCTTCATCGTCCTTGGGAACAATTAAAATATCTGCACTTGAAAAAAATACTACTCTTGTCTTCTGCTTTATAAGGTCTTTCGATACAGAAAGAATTTCACCTTTGTTATTCATTCCACCGGTTGCGGCAACAACTTGGGGTATTTTTACAGCGAAGGGAGTGTTGTAAAACTGCAGTAACTCTTCGATCATCTTAATGGTTAAAACTACTCCAAGAGAATTGCTTAGATAATATCCAAATCGATTTTCAAATTGAATTATAACTTTATGATGAGGATTGATCCGTTTCTTTTGCTTCAATAAATAATCTTTTGCGAGCTGAAATGAAATTTTAATCTGTTCGTTTAGTTTCTGCTCTATCTCATTTTCTGCTGGATCAACGATGAAAATTTCTTTAACAGATGACGCAGTAATTGTAATATTAATCGATTCCAGCATCCCGAATCGTTCTCCTGACTGCTCAGATTCTTCCAGAGCTGGGAAAAAAATTTCGTTGGTCTGCTGGAATTCATCTTCGCCATTCAGTTTTTTTTGCAGTAAATCAAGTTGAAGAGAGATTTTTTCAATTATTTGAAGGAAAGAATTGTTATAGTTTGGGAGTAGTTTGCTTTCATAAATTTTTTCTGAAAGCTCAATGCTTTTTCTTAACTGTACCGGAGGAATGAAATGAAAATCGTATTGAGAGGCCGAAGTGAGGTACAAATCCATATATTCGAGCAAATAAGATTGAATCAGGTTTTTATTTTCAAACTCAAATAACGAATCAAAAAAATCACTAATCAGAAAGAACCTTTTACCCAATGAATGGGCTTGGGTTAAATTTTTTTCTAACTCCTGCCGTAATTTTTCTAATTGAATTATGTCCACAAATTACCTTTGAGAAGGAGCCAATATTTTATTCTCTCAATCAGACAAGCTGTTTGATATTCGAAACTCATTTTTCTAACTTGGATCAAATTTTATATCAATTTAACAAATGAGGAAATTATGAGCGAATTAAAAATTAACTACACTTGTGTTGATAGGTTTTTAAGATATGTTAAATACGACACACAATCCTCCGAAGAATCAACTACATTTCCTTCGACAGAAAAGCAAAAAATCCTAGCAAAAGTTTTAGCCGAAGAACTGAAAGAGATCGGAATGAGCAACGTTGAACTTGATGAACATGGCTATGTTTATGCAGAGCTGCGGTCAAATGTTAACGGTAATGTTCCTGTCATTGGATTTTTAGCACATATGGATACATCTCACGAAGTGAGCGGAGAAAATGTTAATCCTATAATTCACAAGAATTATAACGGCAAAGACATTGTGCTTCCTAAAGATAAAACACAAATTATAAAGGTCGAGGACCAACCAGAATTAAAAAATCAAATTGGACGCGATATTATCACAGCCGATGGAACAACTTTGCTTGGCGCCGATAACAAAGCCGGACTTGCGGAAATAGTCGATGCGATGCGTCATTTAATTCTTACTCCTTCAATTAAACACGGCACGATAAAAGTTTGTTTTACGCCTGATGAGGAAGTGGGCCGCGGTACGGAAAAAATCGATTTGAAAAAATTGAATGCTGAGTTTGCATATACAATTGATGGAGAAACGCTCGGTGAGGTTGAAAATGAAACTTTCTGTGCGGATACAGTTATCTTGACAATTCAAGGTTTTAACTGCCATCCAGGATATGCGAAAAATAAATTAGTAAGTGCAATAAAGATTGCAGCCGATTATATCGATACACTTCCAAAAGACATGCTTTCTCCCGAAACCACCGAAATGCGTGAAGGTTATGTTCATCCATATATTATTAATGGAGGTGTAGATTCAACGATTATTAAAATTTTAATTCGTGATTTCGAAGAGTCAGGCTTAAAAGAGAAAGAAGCTTTTCTTGAGGATCTTGCAAAGGAGATTGTTGGAAAATATTCGAAAGCTTCATTCAAATTTGAAGTGCAGGAATCATATCGAAACATGAGATTTGTGTTAGACAAACATCCTCACTTAGTTCAATATGCTTTAGAAGCAGTTGAGCGAGCTGGAGTAAAACCCAAGCTTCATTTAATTCGAGGCGGAACGGATGGATCACGACTTTCTTATATGGGACTTCCTTGTCCTAATATTTTTGCTGGCGGGCATGCGTTTCATTCAAGGTTAGAATGGATTTCAGTTCAAGATATGCAAAAAGCAGTCGATACGATCGTTCACCTATCGCAGATCTGGGCAGAAAAATCGAAATAAAACTTAATCCATGCAGCATAAAGTCGAAAAAGCTTCAAAGTTTTCTTTAATATCGAACATATTTTTATTCGTTATAAAGTTAACCGCGGGAATTCTATCAAACAGCATCGCATTAATCTCTGATGCAATAAATTCATTCACGGACATACTGACAAACTATGCTGTGCATTTCAGTGTCAAGGTTTCCTACAAGCAAGCTGATCATGATCACCAATATGGACATCATGCTGCACAGCCTATAGCAGCAATGATCCTCGCAATTTTCGCAGGAGTTGCTGGAATAACCGTAATCCGAGAATCTATAACGAGAATAATTGAACCTTCGATCTTAGATGCAATTACTTTTCCATTGATAGTATTAGCCATTACGATTTTCCTTAAAAGCTTTATGACTTTCTATTTCAGCAGAGTCAGTCGAAAGTATAACAGTCCAGCAATAAGAGCACTTGGAGTTGATAGTTTTAATGATGTTCTATCTTCTTTTATCGCACTTACTGGAATTATTATTTCGGCGTTCGGATTCAAATATTTTGATGGAATTGCTGGAATTCTAATTGCATTTTTTATTTTCAGAAGCGGTTACCATGTAGCAAAAGAAAATATTGATTACCTGATGGGGAAAGCCGCTGACAAAGAGTTAATGATTGAAGTTGCGAATCTCGCTTTGAAAATTGATGGTGTAAAGGGGATGAACGATCTTAAATCTCATTACATTGGTAACAAATATCACATAGAGATCCATATCGAAATAGATAAAGACTATACAACTAAAATGTCGCATGATATCGGTTTAGATGTAAAAAAAGCAATCAGAGAATTAAGGGATGTTGCAGAGGTTTTTGTACACATTGATCCAGTTTAGATTTACTTGAAACTATTATCACGTAATTAAGTGTTAACTAATTAATCAATAATCAAAAATAAGGAGTCATATCATGACAAAAACTATTTTAACTTTCTTATTTGTTTGTGTAATTTTTGTTTTTCAATCTCATGCGCAGGATTATACACCTGAACAAATGGAAGCTGAACAAAAAGCTTGGATGGAATACATGACACCAAGTATGACGCACGATGCGATGGCAAAAAGTGCAGGTGAATGGACCTCATACTCCAAAATGTGGTGGGCACCGGGCACCGAACCGACAACTTGGGAAGGCACAACTACATCCGAAATGATACTCGGGAATAGATATATGAAAAGTGTTCACAAAGGTGAAGTTATGGGGATGCCTTTTGAAGGTCTTGAAATCGTAGGATATGATAATGCAAAAAACGAGTTCACATCAGTTTGGTATGATAACCTCGGAACCGGAACAACTATTGCACGTGGTACGTTTGACGAAGCGAATAACTCTATTACTTTAAAGGGAATGATGTACGATCCAATGTCGAGTAAGGATTATGCTTTCCGTCAAGTAATCAAATTTGTAAGCCCGGATCTCCACATTATGGAAATGTATTCTTCCGCATTTGGAGATGAGTTTCTCAATATGGTCGTTGAAATGAAACGGAAGAAGTAAGAATTAATTTTTGTTTTAATAAACCCGACTTTTTATGAAATAAACGAATCAGAAAAGTCGGGTTTTTTTAGAATTTAGTTTAAGTCTAAGTTAGGTAAAGATTCTATCTTTCTTAGATTCAATAGCTCAGTGAAAAGATAGAATCTTTTCATGTAGTTATAAAGTGAAATTTTTCTTGTTTGAAATTCAATTTTTGAAGTGCTTCAAAATATTTGCGAATTAGAATTTCATAATCTTTCGCGTAACCCTCTTCAAAAATAAAATATCTTTTTCTCCATTTGATTTTACCCCTATTACAACTAATAATGCCATCTTTTCGTCTGATGGACCGGCCTTGGGATAGACTCCATCTGCCCAAATGTAAGATATGACTCTTCAAGTGGACGTTGTCTCCATTCCTCATATTCTAGATGCCAACTTTCTTTTAACCGTGTAATAGTTATACTTGATAGCGATGCTTCTTCACCTAATATCTTATCTAGGAACTTTGAAAAGTCTCCTGTGGATAAACCATGCAGATACATATCTAAGATCATCTCTGTAAGTTGATCACTTCGGATTGGTATTTTCGGAGTATCTCTGATTCAAATTGTTCTCGTAAGCGTGGAGCTTCTATATATGTTGTGCCACTGCCTATACTTATGTGGCGTGGTTTTGAGCTACCATTTCTATAGGAATTACTTCCTTCTGGTATTCGCTCGTACTTTTTATGGCCCAAGTATTCGTCTATCTCCGAATTAAGTAGATCAATTAGTTTTTCCTTAAAACCTTCTAAGGCCAATTCTTCTAGTATGTCGTTACTACTTGATTGTCTGATTTCTTTTAGATATTCTGACATTGCAGTGGCTCCTTTTGTTATTTTTTTTCTTTACTAGTTTAGGGGTCACTGCTAACTTTTCAAAATTTATAATTTTACACAACTTTTGAAGTTAACTCTTTCTAACTGAATATAATGAATTAGGTAGGCTTTATTTTTTACAAAACAAATTTAAACTGGCAATTGAAGCATTTGAGAATTCAATTAAATATTACCCGGAATACGACCAGCCTTACTATTATCTTAGTTTAATTTATAAAAAAAATGGTAAGATAGAGGAGTCTAAAAGTTATTATGAAAAAGCCACCAGCACAAAGATTCAGTCTATGTCATTGAAAAAAATTAATTAGGAGATGGTGATTTTATCTCAGAATTGTCATTAGTAATTGGTTACATCTGAGAAAGAATATGATTAATTCACTTTATAGAACCTGGATGATTTCAAGAATAATTCAATTAGTTAGTGCTACTAAGACTTTTTTGATTTTCTTCGAGCGTGTAAAATAATTTGTGTGAACGGCTGTCTGTTTTCATATAAAAGACTCCAGCCTTTGTCCAAAAATAATTGAAAAATTAGAAAGAACGATAGCTCAGTTCCAAATGGGCATAGTCCATTTCTTTGAGAGAGCTCTGTAAACCAGGTAAAGCATTTTTTATGATCATCATCATTCGGGAACAGTGACCTTGCCTTTTTTACTTCTAAAAGCGAGGCAAAACGCCTCAAAGATTTATTAGATCATACACAAGGTTTGATAAATTTTTTCGCCGATGAAAATAATGTTGCATCCTGGGTAAAAATTGATCATGCATTTCAACGTTTTAGATTGACAGCTTCTAAACTTGGTGTAAGCTACGCTCACCTAAATATGTCCTGCGAAGAAGTTGGTTAAACAGTTATTTGCAGTAGTTAAAAATAATAGAACATACGTGGATGATTATGTACATCCAAAGTATGCTTGACTTTTAACACAGTCATCTCTTGTTCTCGAAGTAGGTTTCAAAAATGTTAATTACCGTGCACTGCGGCTAACACGCATAAAAATGAAACATAAAATAAACATAGTTAAATCAAACGTCTCGCTCTTGGGAACATACTGTTTGCCACAAGATAATTTGTCTATTTATAGTGGCAAACAGTATGTCATTTTTATGCGAGCCGTTACGTGCAATGCGCCGGCAAGTTGAAATAAGATTTGGTAAATCAGATGAAATGATCAAGGTTGCGAGAACCATGAACGACAGGATGAATCTCGATGGTCCGTCCACGAATGATATAGAAAACAAGAGATGATTCTATTGCGAGAACTCGGTAACCGTACTCTCGAAGCTTCGGATGCCGTGGTATGCGACCAAGTTTTGGATTGTTTTCTAAAAGTCCAATACGAGCTTCAAGTTTGTCGATAAATTTCAGAGCGCGACTTGGGCTATCTTTGGCGATATAGTCGAGAATGGATAAGAGATCGTCCTGAGAAGCTGGAAGGTAACGAAGGGTCGATTTAACGGGCATTGATGCGGCTTCTTAGTTTTGCCATCATCTGTTGGTTCGTACTCCCTTTCTTCCCCGTAAGTGATTGTGCTTGAGCAAAGGATAGTTTTTCGAAAAGATCGACCTGGGCTTTCAATCGTTCATAATGGTCGATACTCATCACGACCAAATCGCCTTCACCATTGGTTGTGAGATATACGGGTTCATCTTGATCGTGACAGAGACTTGCAATTTCTCGTGTCCGATTACGTAAACTTGATATGGATTTAATAATAGGCATTGTTTTTCTCCTTTGACTAATAACATGCACAAATTAATACCAAATTATGATATAATCAAGTACACGTAGAGCACACTGCAATTAACACGACAAATAACGTCGCTCCATTTATGAAAACGAATTATAGTTGTCGCTCAATACTTTTGTTCGCTCGAATGAGATTTGTATGCTCATAAAAATATTGAGTTGCTTGCTGAGACGTTAAAATGTAAGACGCAGCTAATTGAATGCGACATCAGGTTTTATAAACACTTAATTCAATGTGTTGTTATTTCTGCCCCAGTTTTTCTCTCTGTAACGCTTCAAAATATTTGCGAATTAGAATTTCATAATCTTTCGCATATCCTTCCTCTAAAGCCCGCATCAAATCCTGCCGCAGTTTATCTTTTCCCTCGTTAAAATCAATTTCAGTTGGCGGACGTTTCACTAACTCCTCGCCCGGTTTTGATTCACGGCGTTTTTCATAATCACGTTCATTCAAAGATCTTTGCGCATCAAGCATACGAGTTAGAATTTTTTCCTGCTTTTGGATCACATCGTTATTCACATTGTTTTGCCGCATTTCTCGAATCACTTCTTCCATTTTTTTTACTGCGTCATCAAGATCGCCAAGCATCTTACTCCCTTCACCGCTTTCTTTTATTTCACGGTTCAATTCTTCAAGCGACTTTCTGATCATTTCTTGTTCAGAAGCGAGTCTTTGCAATTGTGAAAGCTGTTCCATGCTTAGCTTTCCTTGTCCAAGCATTTGAGTTAGATTATTCAAATTCATTTGCTGCTGCGACATCTGTTTCAACTTTTGCATAAACGACATCAATCCTCCGCCTTGTCCTCCTTGCATCATGTTCTGCATCATATCTTGAATTAAGCTTGCAGCTTCATTCAATGCGCCCATAGCGTTTGTTTGGTTTTGCACTCCGCCAATTTTATTTTGCAACTGAAAGTTATTGAGAGATTGAGCCATCTCAGAATTAGCTTTGCCAACAGCTTTTCCCATTTCAGGTGTTACTGCAAATGTTTTATTCGAGAGTTCAATCATTTGGTCTATTACTTTGCTTAAATCTTCACGGAGTTCCGCCTGTTCTTGAACAGATTGATTTAATTGTGGAGAATTCGGATCAACAGCATTAGTTCTATTCTTAAGAGCTTCTTGCTTTTTAGAAAGCTCAAGTAATTCGCTGATAATTTTTTTCATCTGATTCATTGCCATCATCATCTGATTCTGCATCATTTTCTCTTTTAGCTGAGACATCCCTTTTTTCGTCTTTGAAAGACTGCTTTTCACATTCTGTTGATTCTTTCCAGCTTTTGAAAGCTGACCTACCATCATCTCTTTCGACGCTTGATTTGAACATTGACTCGGATTTTCTTCAGAAAATTCCTGCATCATATTCTTCAAATCTTTTTCTGGCATTTCCTTTGGGAACTCAGACATTTTCTTCTCTAAATCTTCAAGTTCTTTCTCGAGTTTGTCGATTTCTTCAGCAAGTTTTTTCTGCTGTTCACTCAAATTTTGAAGAGATTTTTCATCACTTGGATTTGTGTTCTGAAGTCTTTGTGAAAGGTCATCCTGCTTATTCATTAATTCATCAAGCCGTTTTGAGATTTCATCCATTTTTTGCTCGATTTGTACCCGTTTGAGTAATTCTAAAGTTCGTTCGATGCTTGCTCTGAACATCTCTTCATTAAATTGAAAGTTCTTCAAGGCATCTTGCATCATTTGCTTGTTGATATTTTTTAAAGCTTCATTCAGTTTTTGCATTGCAGCTTTCATCTCTTCAGAACTGAGCTGATTAAATAACTCTTGAAGCTCCATGAATTTTTGGAGCGTCTCTTGAGAAAGAAGGTTGTTCTCACTCAATTTATTTTGAAGATCGTTCATCTGATCCTGAATATTTTCAACTCGCTTCATCATTTCTTGTTGTTTCTTCAGAATCTCTTCAGCTTTTTTCTGTTCTTCCCAAGTTACTTTCTCTCTTGCAGATTTTAAATCTCTGTCGAGCTCTTCAATATCTTTCTTAAGCTGCTCAGTTTCTTTCAAAGTCTGCTGTATATCTTTAATTGCCGTGTCGTAGGTCTTATCTCCTTCGGCAAGTATTTCATCAAGCGATGGAATTCTAACAGTCATAATTTCAGTTTTTGCAGATTTTGGACCGCTGACGTTATCATTATCAAAAACTTCAAAATAATATGAGACGACATCATCTGTGACCAAGTTGAGCGAAGAAAGATTCCAGACATAACCAATATCCGATTCAAGATTATCGGGAATACTTAAGTTGATTTTTTCATATTCCTCCCATGGCCTTTCGTACCGAGAATCACTTAATCTGTAATTCAAGGTAAGTGACGTGAATCCGTAATCATCTTTGATTTTTATTAAAGTTGAAACACGCTGGTTATCTGTGAGATTAACTGTTTCCTGCGGTTTTAAAAGCGTTATGCTTGGAAAATTATCTGCAATCAGTTTTATATTATAACGGACTGGATTAACATTCTCGTTTCCTTCTTCATCATAGATCAGAAGTTGATAAGCCGCATCTTTTCGGGGAAGAAACTTGATGTAAGCTCTACTTTTTTCAATTTTCATCAACAACTCAGTTGTATCAGCAAATAATGTTTTTGCTGAGGAAAGTGTTTTGCTCGCTGTCAAATTCAATTCGATTGAAGAACCATAAAGCGTGTTTACATCCCCATTATCTTCATTCAACTGCATAGGCAATTTAGAATAAGCGGGAGGGATTACTCGAACTGTCAGGTTCTTAATAATTGGACGATTAACTACTTGCACTTCATATTTTTTACTTCTAACTCCATCTGCCGATATGAAGTAAGTAAAATCTCTTAATGGATTTACGAAAGTATGCTGAAAAACACCATTTGAGTCAGCAGTAATTTGTTTGGTTTCAACGTATTCAGATTCAGACTGCCCATGATTGATCACAACTTTGTTAAGTTCGTAACCTATTATTCTAATTTTGATATCAAAGTTTTCACCCTTTGTGATTTTTCCATTTCCAGGTTTTACATCAAAATAAAATTTTGCTGGAGGTAAAAATTCTTCTGTAAAATTTAAAATTCTGTATGATGCCGAACTGAAGCCGCTGAGCAAGAAGAAACACAAAACATAAAACAGAACTGAAAACACGAAGTATTTAGCAGGATTGTTTATTCGTTCCTGATTAACCGATTCTTCAAATTTAAAAGTCGAGGTTTCACCTTCTATACTTTCAATCGCTGCCTCGATGAGTGAATTTGAAAAATATTCTTCTTTATCTTTTGAAAAATCAAGCTGCAAAATATTTACAAGTTTGTCCTTGATCTGCGGAAATTTTTCCCCAACTTTTCTTGCAGATTTCAGGTATTTATCTTCTTTCATCTGCATTCGAAATCTGAAGAATGGGTGAACTAACGAAACAACAAAAACGATTAGTACAAAAACACTAAACAGAAAAAATAAAATTGTTCTTACATCTGTATCGAAGTAAAAATAAGATTCCAACAAAGAAAGAATTGTCAGTGGTAATAAAATTGCGACAGCTGAGAAAAGGAAACCCGACAAAATTGTAACCAAGTTTTCTTTTTTAATTTGTCTTTCGAGCTTACTGATAATATTTTGAATGGAGATATTATTCATCTTAATTTGTCAACGAGTAAATCACTATGTTCGTTCCCATTCGCAGTGCGGCTTCTCTTTTTTGCGGCGGGTCATTGTAAAGTTCAGCATCAGCCCATCCATCTCCCAGATTACATTCATATGTATAAAAAACACAAAGTCTCCCATTCAAGAAATAACCAAATCCTTGCGGTGGATTATTATCGTGCTCGTGAATCTTTGGCAGACCATTACTAAACTTAAATGCTGAGTTGTAAATTGGATGTGAAAAAGGAATTTCAACTAATTGCTGATCAGGAAAAACTTTCTTCATTTCACGTCTGAATGATTGATCCATTCCATAATCATCATCTGCATAAAGAAATCCGCCATTCTCCAAATACTTACGGAGACGCTTTGCTTCAGAATTCGAAAATGAAATGTTTCCATGCCCTGTGATAAAAAGAAAAGGAAAACTAAAAATTTTTTCACTTCCAACATCAACGAATACATATTCTGGTTTTGTTTTTAATCCAATTTCTTTTGAAATATATTTTAATAAATTAACTTCCGAAGTTGGATCATTGTACCAATCTCCTCCACCATTGTATTTCAATCGCGCAATTTGAAAAAAATGAGAATCCTGCAGCTGAGGCGCTGTATAAAAAACTAAAACTAAAGTAAATAAAAACAAATATTTCATAATATTACAACTCACTTCAAAGATATTGAAGCGTTTGTGAAAATTCAATTTACTTATTGCAAACTAAAAAATATTCTAACTAGAATTTCTTGAACGCCAGAGACCATTTCAGTATTATTGAGTAGTTGAAAATTCTTGAAAATGCAGAAATCCCAAACTGAAATAAAAAAATCACTTCAAGAGTCATCAAGTAAAATTGATAAGAATTTCTTAAAAGAAGCCATTCCGCACATGGATGCCTTATACAATTTTGCCCTGAAGATGACACGTGATCCAGATGATGCAAACGATCTTCTGCAGGAAGCCTATCTTAAAGCATATCGCTTCTTCGATAAATTTGAAATCGGAACTAATTGCAAAGCATGGTTGTTCCGTATAATGAAAAATTCATACATAAACATATATCGGAAAAACACTAGAGAGCCCGATAAAGTTGATTATGGTGAGATCGAAGAATTTTATGAAACAATAAAATCAGATCATGCCTCCGACAATGATCTCGAAAGTGAGATCTTTAATAATGTTTTGGATGATGAAGTAATGAATGCAGTTCAGTCCCTGCCTGATGACTTCCGAACTGTAATATTACTTTGTGACATTGAGGGTTTAACATATGAGGAGATCGCGGAATTCGTCGATTGTCCAATCGGAACTGTCCGCTCCCGATTACATCGAGCGAGAAAAATGCTGGCTGTGAAATTAAATGATTATGCTATTAGTAAAGGTTATGAACCAATCAAAGAATGACAATTAACTGCAAAGATTTTAAAGATAAAGTAACTCCTTTTATCGATAACGAAATAGAAAAGGAAAATAGATCGAGCGTTGAAAAACATGCTTCTCTTTGTTCTGACTGTAATCTAGATTTAGTAATAGAAAAAAAGGTTAAAAAAGTTATCCAAGACCAAACGCCGCTTGAATCCGCTCCCGATGAATTAAAAAGTACAATCTTTAAAAAATTATCTCACCGGCTATTTTTATTTAGAGTCAAAGAATTATTCAACTCAATTATTAAAAAACCTGTTTATTCGTTAAGCTTTGGATTAGGATTGACTTTTTTAATTTATGCAGCTTTTTTTAACAAGTCGAATGATTTTGTTTCTGCAAATTTTAGCAACAATGTATTTGCACAATCCATTGTAAACTTTAATGCTGTTAAGAATCATAAATATCCAAGCAAAACTATTCTAAATAGCAATCAAGAAGCTGTAAAAGGATTTCTAATTTCAAATGGATTTAAGTCACCGATTTTCCCAAAAACTAAGTGGAAATTGATCGGTGCTGGATTAAACAAGCTCAATGAAATAATCATCGCACATCTGATCTATCAAAGTGATAAAGATATAGTTTACATCTTTCAAGCCCCTTGCAGTGCAATAATCGAAGACAAAAAACTTTTTCTGTCAGAAAGTTTATTGGAAAATGTAATTAATAAGGATTTCGAGATCGTTGAAACTGATTCTTGTAATGCTCTCCTAAGTATAATCGACGGCACATTTGCAAGTTTTGTTATGGATAGAAAATCAAGCATTTTAATGGCAGATCTTCTAAACAGCTTTGAATACCGGTGATTTAAAAGCAGTAATTAAGGCAAACAACTAATTTTTACTCATTTTCTGAAGTTATGCAGAATAGTCTTATTGTCATGTTGAGCAAAGCGAAACATCTAAAAAACGATGATATTTGCATAGTTAGATTCTTCATCCGTCAGTTGACGGATTCAGAATAACTGTTTTGCGTAACTTTAGTCATTTTTAGTTATTTTCGAGTGGATTTTCGTTCCGATGCACTGAGGAAAGTGAAAATTTTTTTTTGACGTGGAATTCCATTATATTTGAAGCCCAAATGAAGAAAAATTTTAAGATTAGGAAGATATTAGTTCCTACTGATTTTAGTGATATGTCTGCGCAAGCTTTTGGTTATGCCGAAGAAATTGCAAGCCAATACGATGGTGAAATTCATTTACTTCATGTACTTGAAAAAACACCCCCGATTCTTACAATTCGTTCGCTTGATTTGAAAACCGAAAAAATCCAAAAAACGATCGAAGATGACGCTCGGACATTATTGAAAAAATTCGCGGAAAAATTTAACAGCTCAGAAAAAGTGAAAGAAGTTTTATTACGTGGGAACGATTTTGAAACCATAACATCTTACGCAAAAGAAAAAAAGATAGATCTGATTGTAATCGCTACTCACGGAAGAACAGGATTATTGCATACACTTCTTGGAAGTGTTGCAGAAAAAGTAATTCGATATGCAAAGTGTCCTGTTCTGGTTATCACTCCCAGTAAGGATGGAAAATAAAAGGAATAAAGAGACGATATGGCAAGGTTAAAACACGTTGAAGCTTTTTGCAGTTATTGCAATAAAACTGTCAAACTGGAAATAGTCGGAGAATTAGGAATTGAAAGTGACAGCCGCAGATGGGCTCGCTGCAAAACTTGCAAACACACAATGGCATTGGATGTTGAAGCGAATATTAAATCATCCGCAAATGTAGATCTATCTGCAATTAAAATTGAAGATTGTAAACCTTATAATCCTTCTTCCACATTTGAGGTGGGTGACTCGATATACCATCAAGATTGGGAAGATGTCGGAAAAGTTACAGCAAAAGAGACAACATCAGCCGGCGCTAAGTCTATAGTTGTCGAATTTGAAAAAGCCGGTATGAAAAAATTATTAGAACAATTTCAAGTACAATAAAAAAGGAGAAACTTTTTGGTCGGAATTTCAATTAACGAAACTGAATCGCTCGATAGAGCATTAAGAAGATTTAAGAAAAAATACGAAAGATCCGGAGTCCTCAAAGAATTCAAGAAGAGGACATTCTTCACCAAACCATCCATAAAAAAGAGAATGAAAAAGGCAAAGGCGATCCGCAGAATGCAGCGAATTGTCCTTGAAGAGATGGTATAATCCCACTCTCGAAGATTTCAGGGTTTATTACAAATAGTTATTCGTTAAAAAAGTTTTAAGTTCTTGGAATGCATCCTTTGGGGTATCGCAGAACTTAAAATAATTTAAATCCTTTTTGTCGATCACTCCATGATCAATCAAATGCTGGAGGTTGATCGCTTTTTTCCAATAGCTCGATCCATAAATTATCACAGACATTTTTTTATTCAGTTTGCCAGTTTGTAGAAGAGTTAGCACTTCCATCAATTCATCGAATGTGCCAAATCCTCCCGGAAAGATTATTAATGCCTTTGCAAGATAAACAAGCCAAAATTTTCTCATAAAGAAATAGTGAAACTCGAAACCGAGTTCTTTGGAAACATACTTATTTACAAACTGTTCCATCGGGATGGATATATTCAATCCCATTGATTTTCCTTTACCAAGTTTTGCCCCCTTGTTTGCGGCTTCCATCACACCAGGACCACCTCCAGTACAAACAACAAAACGTCTTCCGTTTGTTGGTAGAGAATTTGCCCATTCGGTTATCATTTTTGAAAGAGTGACTGCATCTTCGTAATACTTCGACATCTCCAAAGCGACTTGGGCAGATTTTAGTTTGTCAACGAAATTTTTCTCATGTTTTGGATCAAGTTTTTTGACATCATTGTACATCTTAGTGGCTGTTTTTCTATCAGTAAATCTGGCAGAGCCAAAAAAAACAATTGTATCAGTAATATTGTCTTTTCTGAATCTTGCCTGAGGTTCTAAAAATTCCGCTAGTATTCTAATAATTCTTGCATCGGGTGAATTTAAAAAGTCTAAATTTTTGTAAGCTTTATTCGGCATTTATTCTCCTAAGTAAGAAGTTTTCCTCCTTCAACGGGGATTGTAACTCCAGTTAAATATTTATTCTTGATTATAAAATTAATTGTTTCACAAATTTCTTGAGGTGAACCATAACGTTTGAGCGGAATTTTGTTTTTCCCTAAAATTGCTTTGAGGTTCTTTTCATCTTCCATCTCAATTGTACCGGGAGCAACGGAATTCACTCTAATTTTTGGCGCAAGTTCTCTCGCAAGCGAACGCGTCAATGCGATTTGTGCAGCTTTAGAAGTATTATATAAAATACGATCCTTCCAAACTTCAAATCCACCAATAGATGAAATGTTGACAATAGTTCCATCATTATTCATGATTGAAGAAAATTTCTGACTAAGAAAAAAAACTGATTTTAAATTAACTGCGAAAGTATTATCCCATAATTCTTCCTTAATCGACTTAAATCCCGCTTCAGGAAATACGCCCGCATTATTAATAAGCAGGTCAATTTTTTCCCAATCTTTTTTGTAATTAATGAAAAGTTTTTCTATCTCTAAGTATGAATTAAGGTTTGTCTTGTATGATTTAAACGACATGCCATTCGCTTCAACTTGTTTCTTTATAAAAGCAACACTCGAAGCTGAGGAGTGATATGTTATTGCAACATCGTAACCAATAGTCGAGAGAAAAAGCGAAAGGTACTTTCCAAGTCGCTTTGCACCTCCAGTAACAAGGGCCTTTTTCATTTTAAATTCAATTTAAGAAATGATAATTTGCTAATCAATTTTATGAAGATATTCAAATTAATAACACTTCTATGCATTTTACTTGTCTTTGGTTCTGCAGCTGCTCAAAATCTACAAGATCGAATTCAGCAGATATTAAGTTCTACTCGGACAAATACCGACGAATATGGAATAGCCATATTTTCAACTAATCAAAATAAATTTCTTTTTGAAAACAACTCAGAAGCAACGCTTCTTCCGGCTTCAACAACAAAACTCTATACCACAGCAACTGCAATCCTCTTCCTTGGAGATGAGTATACAGTTAATACAGAGATACTGACTGACGACGTGAATTTAACTGACAATTCGATTGATGGAAATATTTTCTTAAAGGGATTTGGAGACCCAACCTTTACGATTCCAAACTTGCAGAAGATGGTCAGTGAAATTATGGCACAAGGTATAAAAAGAATTAGCGGTAATATTATTGTGGATGATTCTTTTTTCGATGAAATCTTGTTCCGGGAAGAATGGATTGAAGATGAAAACCGAAATGTTCCACTCCCAGCTATTTGCGCTACAACTATTGACAAAAATTCTATTACGTTGAGCCTAAGAGGGAATTCACGAACGAATAGAAAACCGACAGTTTCCATTTTTCCAAATTTGGATTATTTCACAGTGGTTAATTCAGCAAAAACCACCGGGAGACGTACTCGAATCGGAACTGTTGTTCAACAGATGCAGAGCGGTGAAAAAATAACTGTTACAGGTACTATTCCGCGCAATCGATCTTCTTCAATTAAAGTCCACATTAAAAATCCACCACTCTTTATTGGTAATTTGCTTAAAAACCTTTTAATACAAGGTGGAATTGAATTCACCGGAAAAATCCTAACTCGAACTTCTCCAGAAGTTTTAAATCTTCTTGTCTCGAATGAAACTCCACTCATAAGTTTAATATCGGAGATTAATAAACGGAGTGATAATTTCATAGCCGAGCATTTGTTCAAAATTATTGGTGCTAATTATTCCGAAGGCTCAGGAGGTGCATTCGATGCCACTCAGGCGATTTTCACATTTCTTAAATCAACTAATTTGTTCGAAGAAGAGATGAGCATTTTGGATGGATCAGGCATCTCGAGGAACAATCAGTTTTCCATGAAAGCACTTGTCCGGCTTTTAACTCATATGTATTTCACTAAGGATGATTTCGAACAATTCTTCAATTCACTCTCAATTGCGGGAGTGGATGGTACAATGGGAAGCAGACTGGTTGGAACTTCAGCCGCAAATAATTGCCGTGCGAAAACTGGAACACTTAGAGGAGTGACAGCTACTGCCGGCTATGTAACATCAAAAGATAATGACTTAATGATTTTTGCAATGAACTTTAATTCTTTCAAAAGATCTGCAAGTTACTATAGAGATATAATGGATAATATAATCAGCCTGCTGTCTGAAACTGAAATTTCACAACGAAATTAAAATGAACCTCCCCATTGCAAGCGGCGGGGAATTTAACCCTACCTTCTCGCCTGCCTTTACCGAAACGAAACCACGGCTTCGTGCATGCAGGTCCGCCGAAGCGGAACGCGAAGGCGGATAAAAAAGCCAAGTTTAAGTTAATAACTTGGCTTTTTAATCACGTTAAAATTTCTGCTATTGCTGTGGGGGAGTTTGCTGTGGAGGTTGAGCAGGCTGTTGAGTCTGGGGTACAAAAGGTTTTTGAGGTAAAGATTGCTGACCTCCTCTTTGAATAATACTTTCACGCATTCTTTGTTGCGATGAAGATGGCAAAAAAGCTAGATTAACAACCAAACAGAGAACTGCTAAAATTCCGGCTAACCACCATGTGGCTTTTGATAAGAAATCTGCAGTTCTTCTTACACCGAACATTGTTCCCATTTCGCCAACTCTGCCGAACGTTCCGGCTAATCCGCCGCCCTTACTTGATTGCATGAGAACTACCACCATCAATATGAACGCAACTACTAAACCGACTGTCATTAAAATCGAATACATTTTTTCTCCTATTAAGTTTGTAGCGAGGGAGGGATTCGAACCCCCGACACGTGGATTATGATTCCACTGCTCTAACCACCTGAGCTACCTCGCCAAAATTTCAATTATATCCGCTGGAAAATCTCTAATTGCGGGTACAAATATAATAAGCTTTGATGCGAATGGCAAAAAATGTCCTTGGATTGAAAATTCAATAAATGTTTTCAAAGAAAAATTTGACTTGTCCGCCGAAGCAAATTATCATAAAACATATTCTTACGATACTCTGCGGAGGCGGAAAGCAAATCATCCCGATTCAACGTGTTAACTAATCGTATCGGGATCAAAGAATCAGTTGTAAAAGATAAATCATCTCATCGACTTTTGAAAATCTGTGAATCTGTGGCACAATTCCAACATACTTGCTTATACCCGAATTAAACGAAGCAGGAACCAATACCTGAATATCTACGATACGTCATCGCTCCACCCTGCAAGCAGGCAATCTGCAATCTAAAATCAAAAATCTAAAATCTAAAATCTAAAATTATTACTCCTCCTTTTCTAATAAGTATCTCGCAAACCAATCGTGTACTTCTTTGTACCAGTAAATGGAATTTTGCGGTGTTAATATCCAGTGATTTTCATTTGGATAATAAATTAAGCGTGCATCCACACCCTTTCCTTTGAGCACGCCGTAAATTTCCAATCCTTGAGTAATAACAACCCGATAATCTTTCTCGCCGTGAATTACGAGCATCGGAGTTTTGAAATTATGCGCAAAATGAGCCGGACTGTATCGATTAATATTTTCATATTTCCCTTCCCAAGGTGCACCGTCATAATTTTTTACTCGCTCATGAGTCAGGTCTGAAGCAAATTGCCCCATCAGATTATAAACTCCTGCGTGGCTGATCAAAGCATTAAAACGATCTGTATGTCCTGCAATCCAATTAACAAGATAGCCGCCATAGCTTCCTCCTGCAGCTCCAAGCTTTGAACCATCTATGAACGAATATTTTTTTATTAAATAATCTGTTGCTTTCATTATGTCTGTAAAAGGTTTGTCTCCGTGTGCACCAACAATCGATTTACCAAATTTATTTCCAAAGCTTGTTGATCCGTGAAAGTTCACCATTGCAACTACATAACCAGGCGAAGCAAAAAGCTGTGCATTCCAGCGCGGGTGAAAATCATCTCCGAATGTTCCGTGTGGACCTCCATGAATCAAATGAACTAATGGGTATTTTTTACTCGCATCAAAATTCGGAGGATAAAGCAGAAACATTTGGACTTCTTGATTATCAGCCCCTTCAAAATAAAGATTTTCATACTTGCCAAATTCGATCTGATCCAATAATGTTCTATTAAAGTCGCTAATTTGTTTTAGCTTCTTAGTTTTCAAATCAAATTCAAAAATATCTGTAGGCGATGCTAAATTGTTTTTGAGAAAATACAATTTTTCATTTGCATGATTAAGTGAGATGATTCCCCCTTCGTTATAAAGTTTATCGAGTTTATTTGATTTTAAATCTAAACTAAATATTGCAGAACGAGCATGAACATCTGACAGCATAAACATAGATGATCCGTCCTTGCTCTCTTTAAAGTCGCCAAAAGAATAATCATAATTAGTCGTCAGCACTTTTTCAGTCCGATTTGTAATATCATATTTAACGAGTTTCACATTATCCGCGGAGTAATCCGGATCGTTTTGCATTCCATAGAATAAAAATTTGCTGTCGTTTGAAAAAACTGGAGAGCCATCTTCCTGCGGATTCTTTGAAGTTATATTGATCTCTGAAGAGGAACCGTCCAACCCGATTAGAAAGACATCTGAATTGAGTTCGTCATAAGGGAGTTGAGTGTTATTGGCTGAATAACTGATCCATTTCCCATCGGGAGAAATTGAATAAGTAATTCCACCATCAAAATTGAAAATTCTTGTAGAACCTTTAGTTACGTCCACTTTTTCCTTTTTCTCGATGTCATAAACAAAAATTCGCGATACATATCCATCTGTTAGCCAGCCATCCCAATATCGATAAAATCGATTCTCCGTTACTTTGGCTGTCATCTTATTTTCTTTTTTTTCTTTGATTGCTTTTTTCATTGCATTTGCGAATGCATCCCATTGGGAAAAATCGTTTTCATGTTCCGGTAGAATTTGAGAAACGAATGCAATTTTCTTTCCATCTTGGAAATATTTTGGAGAAGATATTCCCATTGGCATTTCTGCAAGTAGCGATGCTTCACCTCCGTCAATCGGTATAGTGTAAAGCTGAGAATAATCCCCTTCCCTTTTCGAAATGAATGCAATGCTTTTACTATTCGGATGCCAAGTTGGAGAACCGTCAGAACCAAGATTAGTCGTAAGTTTCTTCGTCTGATACGTTTTAAGATCTATCAGCCAAAGATCGCTGTTTCCCTTATTATCTTTAATGTTATATTCAGTTACAACAAAACATCCGAATTTCCCGTCGGGTGAGATTGTAAGAGAAGATAATCTTTTCATATTCCACAAATCTTCAGCGGTAAGCCTCGTTAGATGTTTACCCTGGTGGATATTTATTACCTCGCGGAAGTTACTATCTAACGGGGTAAAAACTCTTTTCCCCTGGGCAAAGAGCATATGTGTAAAAATAAAAAAAACAAGTAATGGTCGATTTAGTTTTGATACAATTTTCATTTTTTCCTCTATTTGGTTATCATTAAATAAATATAATATAATAATTCTTAAAAAAAGTTCTATGGTTGAATTTACATTACTTCGAGATTTGCTAATCGTTTTGGCGGTTTCAATTCCTGTTATCTATATTTTCAATAAAATCAATCTACCATCGATAGTTGGATTTATAATAACAGGAATTATAATCGGTCCTTTCGGATTATCCTTTGTAAGCCAAATCGATGGAATAAATAGATTAGCGGAAATAGGAGTCGCACTTTTACTTTTTACAATCGGTGTTGAAGTCTCGTTTTCTCGTTTCAAAAAAATCTTTAAGGAAATTTTATTAACCGGTGGGTCACAGGTTCTTCTAACGATTTTAATCGGCACAGGTGTATCTTTTTTATTTGGTTTGAGTATTCAACAATCTCTTCTTATTGGATTTTTGCTTTCACACAGCAGTTCGGCCGTAATCTTAAAATTACTTCAACAGAGAAACGAAACCGATTCGCCACACGGCAAATTGTCTATCGGAATAATTGTTTTTCAAGACTTAATGGTTGTCCCGATGATGGTTTTGATTCCGATTCTTGGATTATCAGAATCTATTTCTATCTCAGGTGCGTTAATCCGATTGGCAAGCGCATTTGGATTTATCATTTTGATTTTTTTCTTTGCCCGATTTCTAATGCCGTATATTCTTTACAATCTTGTAAATCTTAGAATGCGAGATGTGTCAATTATCGGTGTAATAGTTTTGAGTCTTGGAACTGCTTGGTTGACTCATTTGGTTGGGCTTTCTTTTGCAATTGGTGCATTTATTGCCGGTTTGATTATCTCGGAAACAGATTATACTCATCAAATCGTTAGCGATGTGATTCCATTCAAAGATATTTTTGCTTCTCTCTTTTTTATTTCATTCGGAATGCTGCTCGATATTAATTTTTTTCTAACTAATCCAGGAATTGTTTTATCCTACACTGTGTTGATAATAATATTAAAAGCTTCGGTTTTAATTTTGATTATTCACGGTTTAAAATATCCAATGCGGCTCGCAATGATTGTGGGCTTCGGACTTGCACAAATCGGTGAATTTTCATTCGTACTCGCTATGGTTGGAGTGGACTATAATCTCCTTCCTACCGAAATTTATAAAGGATTTATTGCCGCATCTGTAATTACACTTCTCGTCTCGCCTATTTTATTTCATTTCACACCTCATATCACAAAAAAGGTACCTGATTTAATTCCATCTCGGGATACTCTTGATAGTTTGGAAATGATGAAAGAGAAATTGAGAGACCACGTGATAATTGTCGGTTATGGATTAAACGGACGAAACCTTGCAAGAGTTTTGAAAGAAACGGGAATCAAATATATTGTCGTCGAATTGAATCCAAAATCTGTGAAGGCGGCTAAAAGTTCGGAAGAGAAAATTATTTTCGGCGATGCTACAAAGAAAGACTTGCTTGAAAAAGCTGGCATCAACTATGCAAAGATTATTGTCTTTGCTATTTCGGACCCTGTCTCGGTTAGATTGGCGGTGAGAAATGTGAGAGATTTGAATCCAAAGATCCATATTATTGTCCGAACTCGTTACGTTAGTGAAATCGATGAACTTATAAAACTTGGTGCCGATGAAGTCATTCCCGAAGAGTACGAAACTTCCATTCAAATCTTTTCGCGTGTACTGAAGAAATTTCACATTCCGAACAGCGTGATTCTTGCTCAAACAAATGTTATTCGAAATCAATCATATGGAATTCTACGAGACGTTCGATTTACAGATTTAGCGTTTGAACAAATCAGTCAAATCCTTGCACAAGGGACAGTCGATACGATCATCATCTCGAATAAAAATGTTAATATTGGAAAATCATTAAAGGAGATTAATTTAAAAGCACTTACAGGAGCAACAGTGATAAGTGCGATAAGGAAAGAAGAAACGATCCATAATCCTCACGGTGATTTCAGGATCGAGAAAAATGATCAGCTAATTATTTTCGGAACTCACAATGCAATCGATAAAGCATTTGAAATTCTTTCAAACACGGAAATAATTTAAGCAGAGTAATTTCTGATACATTACAAATTGAATATAGATAACACTGAAAAAAAATAGACAAAAAAATGAAAACAAAAAATACAGCAAACGATTTTCCACAAGTAACAATAGATTTTTTAACAAGACTTTCTCGAAACAACAACCGCGAATGGTTCGAAAGTCATCGACAAGAATTTGAGATGCATTTTCTTGAACCTGCACAGAAATTTGTTCTGGAAATGGGCTCGAAATTGCAGGATATAGCCCCACAAATAAATGCAATTCCAAAAATTGATCAATCAATCTTTCGAATTCACAGAGACGTTCGGTTCAGCAAAGACAAAGCTCCTTACAAGACAAATCTCGGGATCTATTTTTGGGAAGGCACGCGAAAGAAAATGGACAGCTCCGGATTTTACTTCCACATTGAACCAAAGCTCTTCTTCATTGGGGTCGGAATGTATATGTTATCAAAAGAAGATTTGAAAAAGTTTCGCGATGCAGTTGCTGACCAAAGAAAAGGCAAAGAACTTCACACAATTGTTACTAAGCTGACAAAAAATAAAAAATTTAAGCTGGGCGGAGAATCATACAAAAAAATTCCAAAAGGTTATCCAGATAACCTACCTCGATCAAAATACCTTTTACACAGCGGTTTGTATTTATATTATGAAGATGATCATTCCAAATTATTAAAAAGTAATCCCGTAAGTTTTACTTTTAAGATTTTTAAGGACATGCTGCCGCTGCATAATTGGTTTGTTAAAAATATCTGACTACCGAGTGCAATTGATATGTTTAATTAGTTGAACATAATATCTTAACGTTTGAACCAAAATGATATTATCTCTAAATTTGTTTCATGAAGAAAAAATATAAGATACTTGTTTCAAACGATGATGGAATATCGTCAAAGGGAATCGTTGCATTACGAAATGCTATGCTTGAATTAGGTGAAGTAGTTGTTTATGCCCCGCACAAACAGCAAAGTGCCGTTGGACATGCAATCACAGTTCAAACTCCGTTACGAATCGAACCGCATTTTGTAAACGATGAATTGTTTGGATACGCTGTTACCGGAACACCCGCAGACTGTGTCAAACTCGCAATTTCATCTATGATGGATGACCCGCCTGACTTAGTAGTTTCAGGAATTAACCATGGGGCGAACATTGCAATAAACGTTCTTTACAGCGGAACGGTTTCTGCTGCAACCGAGGGAAGAATTTTAGATATTCCATCGATTGCTTTCAGTATGACCACTTTTGAACCTGAAGATTTTTCTTATGCACAAAAAGTTGCAAAACAAATTTCAAAAGAAGTTTTAGAAAAAGGGCTTCCGCCCGGCGTTTTATTAAATGTAAATATTCCCGCTGTGCCTGAAAGTGAAATTCGAGGTATCACAGTGACTCGGCAAGGTAGATCGAAGTGGAACGATATTTACGAACGGCGGATCGATCCAAACCAGCGTGAATATTTTTGGCTGACTGGCTCTCTCAAAAAACTCGATATAGAAATCGATTCAGATGTAATTGCAACTCACGAAAATTTTGTTTCGGTTACTCCAATTCAATATGACCTAACCGCATACGATTTTCTTCCGCATCTAAAAAAGTGGAATCTCAACGGTAAATGACTTTTACTGAATCTCTTTTTCTTACTCCAATGAGAATTTCGATCTCCTTTGGGCTGTCAGCTTCCATTCTCATACTGCTTTGTGCAGTGATATTAGTTTCGGTTTATTTTTATTACCGAAGAACAATTCCATCTATTGAATCTAATTGGAGAATCTTTCTTGCTGTTCTGCGCGGCTTAGCGATATTTGGAATTCTTTTAGCAATAGCAGAATTAACTTTTAATATTTCATCAGTGCTGGAGAAGAAATCGACTTCAATTTTTTTAATAGATAACAGTAAAAGTATGCTGCACGATCAAAACTCTTTAAATCGTGCTATTGATAACTTGAAAAATGTTTCCGGCTCCGATCAAGCTGAATATCAGTTCTATCATTTTGCAGAAACTATCTCAGATTCACAAATTTCTCCTGTAGATGATTTACTATTTACAGGAGCCAGTACAGATATCTCTTCAACCTTAGAACTTCTTAATAAATTAAAAGATGAAAAGAACCTTCAGAATGTAATTCTAATCACTGATGGAATTTACAACAAAGGTGATAAGCCAATTCATATCGCTGAAAAGTTAAATGTACCGATTTTCACTATTGGAGTCGGTAATCCGAATAAACAAAAAGATCTGATTGTAAAAGATATCATCACAAATGACAATCTATATGTTGACAATAATTCCCCTATAAAAATAAGTATTGTTAATAATGGTTATGATGCGAGAGAAATTGAAGTATTCTTATTAGAAGATGGGAATCAAATTGATGCGAAAAAAATTAAGCTAATTGGAAATTTCAATGAAATAGAATTTGATTACACTCCAAAGTCAGATAGTGAAAAGCGTTTAACAGTTAATGTTAAAGCACTTACTGATGAAGTTACTGCAAAGAACAACTCACTTTCCAAATATGTGAATGTCTTAAGCAATAAAATAAAAGTGCTTTTAGTGGCATCTGGCGCATCTGTTGATTTAAGTTTTATCAAGCAGAGTCTGACTTCCAAAAACGATTACAACGTGAAAACTCTTGTCGAAAATCTTGGCCATGGATTTCTTCCGAATAGCACTAATAAAAGTTTTCTTGATTCAGCTGACGTTATATTCTTTGTTGGATTCCCGGGAATAAATTCCTCACAAAACTTTCTTGATGAACTAAAATCAATTATTCAAAGAAAAAATCTTCCCTTATTTACTTTAATATCTAACGAAAGTGACTTTTCACGCTTGCAATTTTTCAACGATTATCTTCCTTTCGAGTGGGGAAATCCGTATGGAGATGTGTCGCAAATTTTTATTGACATAAGAGAAGGTTTAGCAAAGAATGAAATTTTGAACATTGATGAATCAAATTCTTTTAACATTTGGAATACGTTTCCCCCAATCTTTCGTGTCGATAGAGATTTCCGCAGCAAACCTGAATCTGAAATTCTTTCATATTTCAAAATTCAAAATAATCGGGTCAATCAACCCTTAATTCTCTCAAGGAAAATAAATCGTCATCGTTCAATCGCTTTCATTGGTTTTGGTATATGGAGGTTGAAATTGCTCAACGCATTAAAAACAAGCGAGAATGAATATTTTGATAATTTTATTAATAACTCCATAAAATGGCTTAGTTCGCCAGAGATCTCCAAAAACTTAAAATTAAATCTCTCGAAAAAAATATTTGACTCGTCCGAACGTGTAATTGTATCGGGACAGTTTTATGATGAAAGCAATCAAGCAGTTTCGAATGCAAACATTTCGCTGGATATCTCCAAGGAGAATCAACCAATTATTAACGCAATTCTTGAGCCGATCGGCAGCGGGTTATATCAATTTGCTTTATCTGATCTGACTGAGGGGGATTATTCTCTCAAAGTTTCAACAGACTACGGAGGACAAAAATATTCAGATGATGGAAAGTTCTCTGTCTCAGAAACTGAACTTGAATATCAAAATCTCACTATGAATGAAGGGCTGCTGAAACAAATTGCAGAGATTTCTGGTGGAAAATATTTTTCTGCAGAAGCATCGGATAAACTCTTCTCGGATATTAATTCATTTCTAAGTCAACGAATTGTTGAAAACGAAGTACATGATTCCATTCAGTTTTGGAATTCATTTTATCTTTTAATCGGAGTAATTTTTCTATTGGCAGCAGAATGGTTTATCAGGAAAAGATTGGGTTTACTTTAAACCCAGTAAAAAACTTTTTAATTGACTGCGTTGATTTTCTATTTCCCAATCTATGCCATCTCTGCGATAGAAAACTGACTCGCTCAAGATTTGTAATTTGTGAAGACTGCATCTCAAAATTAACAAAAGCCGATCAAACTGATTTGGATAATTTTTATTCTGAGCACTTTACTGCTTCAGATATCGTCATAAACTTCTACTCGAAATATTTATTCACGAGAGAAGGTAACTTCCAGAGATTAGTGCATTCGCTGAAATATAATGGGATTTCGAAAATCGGTATCCAAATCGGAAATGAAATTGGAAAAGATTTATCTAAGTTAGATTGGTTTGAGAAAGTCGACTTCCTCATCCCTGTCCCATTACACTACATTAAGAAAATCGAAAGAGGATATAATCAATCCTTTATGATTTGCAGAGGAATAAATGAGTTCACACAAAAGCCGATTGATACAAAGATCCTAAAAAGAGTCAGAAATACTAAAACTCAAACCCTCTTGTCAAAAGAAGAGAGGCAGAGAAATATGGAGGGAGCATTTGTGATTATCAACCACTCTGAAATAAAAAACAAAAACATAGCAATTGTGGATGATGTTTGTACCACCGGTTCAACTTCGCAGGAATGCTTAAAAATTTTATTTGAAAATGGTGCGGCATCCGTTTCAATAATCACCTCAGCCATTGCATAATTGTGTAAAAATATGAATTCAGTATTAAATTTTATTCACGGTCACAAAAAACTTATTTACTTCACGTTAGGCGTTTATTGGATTGTATTAGTCATTTTGACTTCGCTTCCTACTACTTCACTTCCAAAAGTTGGAATGAGCGATAAGGCCCAGCATTTTCTTGCATATTTTTTCTTAGCGGTCTTGCTTGATTTTTCTCTTCGTATCCAGAAAAAATTTGGTTTAAAACAAAACGGTCATTCATATTTTAGCCTGCTTATAGTAACTCTTTATGGAATCTTCGACGAGGTACATCAATATTTCATTCCTGGGCGGTTTTGTGAGTTTTCGGATTTCATTGCAGATCTAATCGGAGGAATTTGCGGAGTGTTGTTCGTCTATTTCTTGTTACGTAAAAATAAATCGCAAGAATCTGCTTCGTAAATAAGTGGCGGATTAGTTGATCAGAATAATTACATCTTCTCAGGGGCAGAAATACCGAGGATTTTCAAACCATTTTGTAAAACAATTTGCGAAGATAAGCACAATGATAACCTTGCACCCGTGAGATTTTTTGGCTGTCCAAGCACACGGTGATTGTGATAAAACTTGTGGAAAAATCCCGCAAGATCATGTAAAAATGTAATCAACAGCAGCGGTTCGAAATTCGATGCTGATGACTCAACAACTTCAGGAAACAATTGAAGATGTTTGATAAGCTCAAGCTCTTCTTCTTCAATTAGTAATTTAAAATCCTCCGTTGGATCGTGCCCTTCTTCTTTGGCAAGTCTTAAAATTCCGCAAATCCTGGCGTGAGCATATTGCAAATAAAAAACAGGATTTTCATCAGAATGTTTCTTGGCAAGATCAAGATCAAAATTCAAATGACTCGAAATTGAACGCATCAGGAAGAAATAACGAACCACATCAGCGCCAACTTCATCAATCAGTTGATCGAGGGTGATAAAGTTTGCTTTACGCGTCGACATCTTTACCACTTCCCCTTTTTCCATTATTGTTACGAACTGATGGATCAGCACTTTAACTTTTGACTCATCGTAACCTAAGATTTTTAATCCTGCAAGCACATCGGGAAAAGTCGCCATATGATCTGAGCCAAAAATGTCTATCATTAAATCGTAATTTCTTTTGAATTTCTCAATATGGTAAGCGATATCAGGCAGCCTGTATGTAGGTTCTCCTGAGCTTTTAACAATTACTTTGTCGGCCTCCATTCCAATATTTTTTAGTGAAAGCCAAATTGCTCCTTCACTTTCATAACTGAAACCCAAGGATTTGAGTTTCTGCAGAACATCATCGATTTTTTTTTCTTCATAAAGGGTATTTTCATTAAAGTAAGAATCGAACTTAATACTAAGTCGGTTTAGTGTTTCTGCTATATCTTTAAATATTTCGCGCTCGGCTATTTCTTTGAAGTAATTTTCATCTTTCGATTCAAGAAGATTATTCCCAAGCTTATCAAAGATTGTTTTGGCTATATCAGTTATGTATTCACCCTGATAATAATCTTCCGGAAAATCGACACTTTCTCCGCACAAAGATAAATAACGAAGTCGGACAGAATCACCCAGCACGCGCATTTGCCTGCCAGCATTATTGAAATAATATTCCCGATCAACATCAAATCCAACCCATTCTAAGATATTTGCGATAGTGTCTCCGAATACTGCATTTCTACCATGTCCCACTGTCAGTGGGCCAGTTGGATTTGCTGAAACAAATTCAACTTGCGCTTTTTTCCCTGAATGAAGATTGCTTCTGCCGAAAGCACTTTTCTGATCGATGATTTCTTTGATAAGAGAGGAGATAAACTCTTTTTTGAATTTAAAATTTAAAAATCCCGGTCCGGCAATTTCAATTTTTTCAATTGCATCTTGAGGATCAGTCAAATTTGAAATAATTTCCTGGGCTACATCGCGGGGATTCCTGGACAAAGTTTTTGCGATAGTAAGTGGATAATTGGTTGCTAAATCGCCATGCTCTTTGATCTTTGGAACATTAAAATAAACTTTTTTAGGTTCAATGTATGAGAGCTTTTTAGATGCGTTTGTAAAGAGAGTGGATAAATACTTTTTCACTGAATGAGTTTTTCCTCGTCATCAATCTCAGTTCTTTGGGCATCGGACCAGAGCTTTTCGAGCTTGTAATATTCTCTAGCTTGCGGGCTGAAAATATGTAATACAACATCAACGTAATCTACGAGAACCCAGCTCGCAGCTTCTTTCCCCTCAATATGCCAGCACTTTATTCCGTCTTCAGAAAGTTTGTCGACTACATTATCACGAATTGCTTTTATATGCGGCTCTACACTACCTGTGCAAATAATGAAATAATCCGCCAGCGTTGTAACTTTGGTTAAATTCAGTACAACGATCTTTTCTCCTTTTTTCTCCTGAATGTGAGTAATAATCTGATCTTTTAAGTATTCACTTGACATTTTCTACTCTAACTTAAATTTCTCATAATCTGCACCAAGTACAATCGTTACGTCTAAAAAGAAATCTTGATTGATCTCAGTCCTAATTTGCTCAAAATTAATTCCCAATGTTCGAGCAATTTTTTTGGTATTAGATGTATTACCAATTCGATCAACTACATAACTTTGTAATACATCGTCTCGCTTATAATTTCCCTGCTGAACAACATCAATGTTTTTACTGCGAAGATAGTTTGTAACTTTTTCTGCTAATCCACGAACTTTTGTCCCATTCAGTACCTCCACTTGAATTATTGCACCAGTTGGATTTTCTGCTTCTAATTCTTCCTGACTTTTAACTGAAAATTTTAAATAAATAGTATATGCAACAAAGAGGATTATTATTATAAATATAAATAGGAAAATGTTTAACAGTGTATTTTTGCCCGAACTCTGTGCTGCCACTTAATTATTTCTTTAGTATAAAAAAAACCGAGATGACTCGGTTTGAAAAAAAATTATAATTTGTTTCGATGAGTTATCTTCCAATGTACCAATCATTAAATCCGTTCGCATCATAGAAGTAATTACCATATCGTGAGAATCTATAATATGGGTTGAAATAACTCAATCCCATCGGCATGTTTCGATATTCGATATTCACCATGAAATTTTCGCTTGGCCGCCAATTTAAAGCTGCACGGCTTACGTAAATTCCATTGAAATCATTTTGAAATTCTTTTCCGAATGAGTTGTATGGAGAATGCATTAAGCTCACATCGACCTGCATTGAAAGTGGATCTGCAATTTGGTAAAACATAGAGTTGGTATAGACGCCAAGTGCCATACTGTTTCCTCCAAACGTGCTGAATGACATGTTGTAGCTATGGAACATCCTAAAATTGTCCGGATTTATAAATCCTAACAACATACTGCTTTGAGGGCGACTAAGCATTGCTTCACCTACGTTCGGCTGCTGAGGTAATTGACTTTTCAATTGCGCTATGGCAAAACATGATGCCAGCAATAGAACCGATATGATAAATCTTATTTTCATACTATTCCTTTATGAAACTACTTACAATTAGTAAACAATTTCTTGTACAAATGCAATATATTATTTGTTTCTATTATTTTCAAAAAATGATGAATGAACAAATGCTCAGACTTAATATCATAAGATGATATTGTCAATTAATCTCGTCTTTCCGAATCTGGCAGCCGCGAGCATATAGACTGTGTTTGGAAATTCAACTTTATCAACTTTTTCAAACGTTTCCACATCGACGACTTCCACGTAATCAAGTTGAGCGATTCTTGATTGTGAGATGATTTCTATCGCTTTGTTTTTCAAAATCTTTACAGATTTTTCACCAGTCTCGGATAACGCTTTTGCTGTGTGAAGTGCTTGGTTTATTACCAATGCCTCCTTTCTTTCGTTGGAAGAAAGATAAATGTTACGCGAACTCATTGCCAAGCCGTCTGCTTCACGAATGATCGGCTGCACTTTGATTTCAACTGGCAAGTTCAAATCTTTGACCATCTTTTTTACGATAAATACTTGCTGTGCATCCTTCTGACCAAAGACTGCAAAATTAGGTTGAACAATATTAAAAAGTTTTAAGACAATTGTTGCAACACCCTCAAAATGAGTCGGACGAAATTCACCTTCTAGTAATTGACTATAATTTTTTACAGAGACAAATGTTTGATAATTGTATCCATAGATCTCTTCAATGGATGGGATGAATACAAAGTCACATTTTTCTTTTTCGAGAAGATGTAAATCTCGTGCTTCATCACGCGGATATCGATTGAGATCTTCATTCGGTGAAAATTGAGTTGGATTTACAAAAATCGATACTACACAAACATGGGAGTTTTGTTTCGCAAATCGAACAAGATTTAGATGACCTTCATGCAGAAAACCCATTGTCGGAACAAATGAAATTATGCTTCCCGTTTTTTTGGTCTGACTGAGATTTTTTCTAAAGTCAGAAATTGATTTTATTATCTTCATTCACCGGTCGCTTATAAAAAAGATTCCATAAATAGTGAGTTTCTGAGAGTATAAATTTATGTTTTTAGTTAATGGTTGTTAGTTTTGGTTTTTGGTTTTTAGTTATTTCTTCGAAATATTTTTTGTGTCATTCAGCTCGAGGAAACGAATAAAGGAAGTTGAGCCTTTTAACAATACAGTATATTTATCAGCAATTTCAGAGGCGAGCTTTTCAGTTAAGAATTTTTTTCGGGCAGATTTAAGAATTCCCCTGCGAGTTTCTTCCATCTCACCTTTTGCAATCTGAAGAAATCTGACTTTTTCTTTGGTAGTTGATTTATGATAATGTTCTGCGATATTATTCGATACTGATGATGACCTCCGCAATTGGTCAACTGAACGGTAAAATTCATCTCTTGGAAATGATTGTGTGACTTCATGAATCATTACCTCCAAATCTTCCGCAAGTTTGTAAATCCACAAATTGTCTAAACCAGTAGCCATTTAAACTATTTATTTAATTTCGAACCATTAACCATTAACTACAACTAATAACCAAGAACCAAAAACTAATTCTTAAACAACTGTAAAAGCTGAAATAGTTTGTTCTTCAATTCTTTCCTGTGGCATATAAAATCAACGAAACCTTTTTCGAGCACAAATTCCGAAGTTTGAAATCCTTTTGGTAGATCTTTTCCGGTCGCTTGTTTTATAACTCGCGGACCGGCGAACCCGATCAATGCACCTGGCTCTGCGATAATCACGTCTCCGAGCATTGCATAACTTGCTGTGGTTCCTCCTGTTGTTGGATCTGTAATGATTGAAATATACGGAACTTTAGCTTCTGCAAGCTGAGTTAATCTCGCACTTGTTTTGGCTAATTGCATAAGAGAAAGCGCAGCTTCCATCATTCGAGCACCGCCGCTTTTAGAGATTACGATTAACGGATTTTTCGTTTTAGTGGCTTTCACAATTGCACGAGCAATTTTTTCTCCGACTACCGAGCCCATACTGCCGCCAATAAAAGCAAAATCCATTATTGCAGCAACAACTTCTTCGCCATCGATTTTTCCGGTTCCAGTCCGAACCGCATCGTATAAACCGGTAGACTTTATTGCTCCCTTTATTCTATCCTTATATTGTTTTGAATCTGTAAACTCGAGTGGATCAGCAGAAGTCATTTTTTTGTCCATCTCTTTGAATGAACCTTTATCGAACAGAATATCGATGTACTCGGCACTTCCAATCCGAAAATGAAAATCACATTTGGGACATGTGTGAAGATTTTGCTCGAGTTGTTTCTTATGAATTATCTCGCTGCATGAATCGCATTTTATCCACATCCCATCCGGTAATTCTTTTTTAGTGGTGCCTGATTCAATACCACTTTTTGTTCTTTTAAACCACGCCATTATAAACTCCTTATCTTTTTACAACTTCTGCTCTTAATGTAAGATGGAATTCCGGAACATCTGGATCGTTAGTTTTTACTGTTACCATTCTCGATATCGAACCGAATCTATTTGCAGTATCCATTTCGACTCTGATTTCACTCGATTCCCCTGGAGGAAGTTTACGTTTCTTGGGAATCGCCGCTGTACAGCCGCATGATGTTTGTATATCATTTATTGCAAGCGTATCGGTCCCAATATTTTTGAATTTAAATACAGTGTCGAAAATTTTCCCTTCTTCGATAATTCCAAAATCATGTATGATCCTGTCAAACTCAATCTTGGGCTGTGGCTTACTTTCTTTTTCTTGACTTACAAAAACGTCTGCTTTTATCGTAATTGCTTTTTGCGGATAGATTGGATCGTTGCTGTAAACATATATGATATTCGACTGCATTCCCAATTTACCTTTTGAATTATATGTAACTTTCAGGGATCCTTTTTCTCCTGCTGCAAGGGAACGCTTTGTTAATAGTGCGGCAGAGCATCCGCAGGACGTTGAGACATTTGTTATCTGAAGAGTATCACCTCCACTATTTGAAAATTCAAATGTGAAATCGATCACTACGCCCTGTTCGATTTTACCAAAATCGTGACTCTCAAAATTAAAGTGTATTTGCGGAGTGATAAATTGTGCAAATACGGATACCGAAAATAAAGCTAAACTGAAAATTATTTGTTTTAACATAACCATCTACTTTCTAATTTTTGGCACAAAGTTTTTTAAATAAATTGGCTCGAGATAATCGAAATTATCAATGAGATATTTCCATTTATCGGTTTGCACGAGCAAGCAGCCAGAAAAAGAGTTGGGTCTTACTCGAACAATATTCTTCAAAATTTTTCCAAATTCTTCTACACACTTGGAATCTTCAGGGATTATGAGAAAATCTGAAGCAGTTCCAATTTGAATTGCTTCATGTAAATTTACCAATTCAAATGAATCAATTAAAGTAAATTTTTCTCCCGAAACATTATAATTTGCTGAATAAAATTCATCTTTTCGTGAATCTATTAGAACTGATACTCTTCCCGAAACATTTTTAATGCGGATTGCCGCGGAAACTAATTCTTCAAATGAGGTATAGCCATATAGTTTCAATTCTGATCCGAATGCTAATCCCTTTGCAGTCGAAAGACCAATTCTTAATCCCGTAAACGTTCCTGGACCTAAATTTACTGCAATCCCATCAAGCGAATGCAATTCAAACTTCAGCTCAGCGAAGATATCCGAAATTAATCCAGTAATTTTTTCGGCATACGCTAGACTCTCCTTAATCGAGACAGCGCTCATTAGATTTTGTCCATCTGAAATAGATAAGCTTAAAGTCTGAAAAGCAGTGCTAATACCGAGCAGTTTCATTGCGCAATGTCTCTGATTGTAATTTCCCTCTCATTTTCAGTTTCAAGATTTTTGAACTTTACTTCAATATAATTTTTCGGGAGAATTTCCCTTACGAGATTCGCCCACTCGATTAAACAAATTTCTTTGCTGTAAAAATAATCTTCGTAGCCGATATCATACAATTCTTGAATAGATTTTATCCTATAAAAATCAAAATGATAAATTATTGCTTCTCCGTGATATTTGTTTATAAGTGAAAAAGTCGGACTTAATGGAGTTTCAATTGCATTCAATCCTGAACAAATTCCCTTAACAAAAATTGTTTTTCCACTACCGAGTTCACCGATTAGTGCAACCAAATCCCCTTTTTTGAGAGAACTGGAAAACTTCTTTCCAAATTCAAAAGTTTCTGATTCGCTTTTGGAAATAAATTTACCGCGCATTATAATTTCGGTTCGAGAGTAATTATCGGAAGTATTAATTCTTCCATCGAGATGCCGCCATGCTGAAAAGAATCTTTGTAAAGATTTAAATATTTATTGTATTCAGTTGGGTAAACAAAGTAATAATCTTCTTTTGCGATGATGTAATTAATTGTCAATCCCCTCTTCGGAAGTTTGTAGTCAATCGGATTCCGAATAAATATCGCCTGCTTCGCTTCTGATTTTAAATTCCTGCCAAACTTATATCGTAGATTTGGCAGTGCTTCTCGATCGCCAAGTACTTTTGCTCCATGCATACAACGTATGCTTCCATGGTCAGTTGTAATGACTATGCGTACATTTTTTTGATTAGAAAGATTCCTAAAAGTTTTTAACAGAGATGAATGTGTAAACCAACTTTGCGTGAGTGAACGAAATGCTGCTTCATTCGGTGCAATCTCTTTAAGAATCGCTGAATCAGAGCGAGAGTGAGCAATCATATCTAGATAATTCACAACTACTGCAGTTAAATTATTATTCACTAGTGTTTGAATGTTCTGCTCAAAATTTCTTCCGTACTCAGGATCAATAATTTTAAAATATTTTAGTTCACTATGGAGCTTAATTCTCTTCCGTTCAAGTAATTTCTCGAGAAGTTCTCTTTCGTGTTTATTGTGTGAATTTTCATCATCATGCTGGTGCGTCCATAATTCTGGATAGTACTTTTCAATTTCAGAAGGAAACAAGCCGGCAAAAATTGCGTTTCTTGCATAAGGCGTTGATGATGGTAGAATTGAATAATAAGATTTTTTTGAAATATTAAAATAAGGATATAACATTTCTTCCATCACTGCCCACTGATCATATCTCATACAATCGAGGACGAATAAGAAAACATTGTTCTTTTGTTTCAGCAACGGAAAAACAGAATCTTCGACCACATCTATAGAGAGATTTGGACGTGACTCGTCCGAATTCAGCCAATTTCTGTAATTTCGCTCAATGAACTTTGAGAATTCTTTATTTGCATTTCGTTTTAAATCGAGAAAAGTATGTTCGAGTTCGAGATCTGAATGTTTGGTTAGTTCTAAATCCCAATTAATTAGTTTTAGATATATGTCTACCCAATCATCGTGATTTAGTTCAGAAAAAATTCGCTGAGAAAGTAAATTAAAATCCTGAAGATAATCTTTTGAGACATATTCGGCGGAAATGTTTTTCTTCTCAAGGAATTTTTTACAGACTAATAAAACTTGGCTCGGATTAACTGGCTTTAAAAGATAATCATTAATTTTACTTCCGATTGCTTCGTTCATTAATGTTTCTTCTTCATTCTTCGTGACCATAACTACTGGAACATTAGAATTGATCTCTTTGATTTTTGCAAGAGTTTCCAGCCCCCCCATTCCGCTCATCATTTCATCAAGAAAGATTAAGTCAAACTTAGCACGTGAGACAAAATCAATTGCATCCTCTCCATTTGTTACTGTTTCGACATCATAACCTTTTTCGTTCAAAAAGATTATGTGAGAACGAAGCAATTCAATTTCATCATCGACCCAAAGTATTTTTCCTTTTTTCATCTGCAAACTCTTGTTTCAAATTGTAATTCGTACATCTAATCCTGCTTCATTTGTCGTTGTTGGTGGAATCCGCGAAGCTCCTTCTGGTGTAACACTGGATCGTTTGTAAAAGATTGAAAGCGTTACTCGCGAACTCATTACATATTTAATTCTCGGTTCAATTGTTGCTCGCGTAGTGCCGTCCTGCGGTGTTCCTTCTTCCTTGAATTTTAGCATATCGTAAATAACTGTCGAGTTTTTCATTTGAGTATACGAAATAGAAATATCAATATCATTTTTCAAAGAGATACCAAATAAAGGAAGCTCGAATCCGGACTTAGTAAAATTGATGGAAACATTAATATCATTTTGAAATGTTTCCGTAATGTTTTTCGTTGCTAATCCCAAATCGTAAGAGACATTCGCTCCGAATTTAATATTCGCTCCTAAATTCCCTCCCCAAAGAGGAAGAAATGTCATTGACAATCCCAAAAACGGTTGAAATCCATAAGATATTTTTTGTGCTTGGGTTTCTTCGTTTCCATCTGGATTGATTTTCCATCCTCGCGTATAACTCGATGTATATGCATGATTTAAAGAAACTCTCTGTGCAAACGAACTAAATAAGAAAAATTTTTCTAATCCATCCCAGCTCAAACTCCAGTTCGGTCGCGGAATGTATCTGATGAATTGTTTAAGACCTGGAAGTTTTCCCAAAATTGGGAATGTTTCAAATCCTTCAACGAAAGCGTTTGCGAGATTTTCAGTTTGATTCTCCGCTTCGACATCGTACAGTTCATGAACTTTCTTAATACCGTTTCCAAAGAAACTGAAAATCAGAACCGGAGGAAAAGTCAAGAACGATCTATCAGTTGTACCAGTTGAAGCAAAGTTTACGACGTTAACATTTCCAAGCGAATCTGTTTGCAATGATGTATTTTTATTATAAGACCAACCGACCTTCCACGTTAAATCAATCCTGGCACCTTCCCACAATGGCCTCGATGTTCTGAAGTCAAGATTATTTCTTTGTCCGACAGCATCGGTTAAATTTCCTCTCGTGGCACGAGGTCCAGCTTTAAAATCTAATCCAAGCTGGTAAAGCCGCGATGGTCCTTGCTCATTTCGATTAGGCAGCCAGAAATTCCACAAATTTGTAATTCCTGTACCTTCACCTGCGAGCCCGGAATTTGCCGAAGTATTCCCTTGAGTGAAGTTTATTGAAATGTTTTCATAATCAAAAAAGAGCCATTTCGAAATTGATTTGAGCATTAATAAAACGGAAGTAACAGGACTTTGTTTTGGAGTTTCATCAACAGGTTCTTCGATTACTTGAGTTGTATCTGGTGCAGGTCCGTCTTCATCTTCTTCCTGAATTCTTGGTTTCCTTCGCTCTCGGCTTCTCGGATCCGGCTGCTGCGGCTGTTGCGGCGCCGACTGATCAGGTGACTCTTTAAACAATGGATCGAATAGCTGTTTCAATCTGAAATTCATTCCGAAAGTAATATTATTTGCAAAACTTGCCGCACGTCCAAGCTCAGCTTGTCTGAAGTCATTCTGCCATCGGTAATCAACAGAATAACCCATCGTGATATTCAGGAATTTATCCAATTCAAATATTGACGGCAGCTTTGGTTGTGTACGAATTTCAATTCTTTGATTGAAAGAATTATCTCTTCCAAAAAGATTTCCGCCAAAAATGTCTGACCAAATTTCTTTCTCGCTTCTTTGAACTTCGAAGACCGAATCTTTTCCGGGGAGACTACTCGGAACTGAATCAAGATATGTTTCTATGTGTGCAAGACTGCTTCCAAAATCGATACTATAATTCAATGATGGATTTAAGAAACCTCCCTCAATGAATTTCCAGCCAAATTGAAAACGTCTTGTGGTTCTGAAATCTCGAGTTACATTTGGTCTATTTGGATCAGTTCGAGTTACATTTTCTCCGCGATTCCTCGTTGCTGTAAAATCGAATGATGTAGTTGCTGGAGTATAATAAAATCTCAAATTCTTCAAGTCTTCGAAAAGTTCGAAAACGGTTCCAAGAAATGGAATGTCAACTGCTTTGAAATAATTTTCAGGACTAAAGGTGTAGGAGTAATTTGTTGAAAAATTCCAAACCCATGTTGTATTCGATTGAGTAACAGGATTTCTGCTGAAAGATTTATTGTAATTAAAAGCGAATCCCAAATTATTCCATGTATCTCGGATCAGCCAAAAGTCAGTCGGAATTTTAATTCTAATACTTGGAAGTGAGTATGTATCTGACGTTCCGACGGTTTGTGAACTCGTTTTTAGAGCATCTGCTTCTGCTTGAGCGGCACGTTCGTCTTCCCCTTCATTGATCATTTTTTCATAAATTTGTTTAGCTGCCTCTTCCACCAAAATATCTGTACCCGGTAGATAAAGAGGTTTACCAATATTTTCGGTATGTGAATAACTGAATCTTAGAGAACTTTGCCGCATATCTGCCGGCAATAGTTTAACTATATCGATATCTGCAGAGACTCCCCAACCACGAGAAGATACACGCGATCCGAATCTTTGTTCAAGCGGGTGAAAGAATGGGTTAGTCTCGTTCAAATTTGCTGAAATATTTATAAAATCCGCCAACTTGAGTGAAACATTAGTTGAGTATGCCCACCCTTCTCTATCATCGGCTCCAATTAAACGGAGTTCGTTCACCCAGATCTGTCCGGAAATATCGTTCGAATGCAAATTCGCATTTTTATCTGCAGGGAAATCAACTCCTACCATAAATATACTTACGACAGTAAGACTTGGATTTCCTTTCACTGTATAGAATGAATTAGGAGGTCCATTTTCAACTGGAACAGTTATGGTTTTGCCGATCGTATCTCTTCTCTGTTTAATCGCTGTGATTTCTTTGAACTTTATTCCGATGTTCTGCCAATCATTTCTGATGGGCTCTCTATATTCATAGTAATTATTTGTATCCACACCGAAACGAAAGACTAGATCACCCCCCATCATTGATCGTTCTCCATGGTAATAGAATTTCATTTCACGATAATTGAAAACATCTATCGGTCGGAATAAGTACTTGACAGCATAACTTGATTTTCCTTCTTTCAAGCCTTCGTAAATCATTGCAAGTGATTGCTCGTTTTTATAGATCCTTTCCTCTGTGCTTGTTTGCTGCGTGCGATCCAATTCTCTTTGAACATCCGGCGGGCTGTAATAAAATGGCGAGTTATCTTCAATGTTAACTACAGAAAGATTTAAGACGTTATCTTCTTTGTTTAATTTCTGCCATTGGTTACCGACCAAATTAAATTCAGCAAGCCGAACATGAACACTGTCTTTAAATCCATTGAACCATACGCGAATGTTCTCAATAAGTGTAAAACTCGGATCTCCCTCCTTGCGGGAATAATCTCTTAATGGAATCCTTATTTGATACCATCTTGTACCTGTACCGCCGCCGACAACATATGGATTTGAAATTCGAGATGTATCGAGTTTAATTTCATAAGTATAATAACTATTCACACGATCAAGAACGCCGTTTCTATTCATGTCCTCAGTATCTGGAAATCTCCCGGCATCAGTTAAAGCAGCGTTTCCCTCAGTCCCATTTATAAGTGTATAATTTTTTGATGCTAGTGAAAATGAGAAATTATCACCACTGGGATCGGGACCGAGTGCAGGCCATCGGGCAAGTTCTTGTGCATTTGTTAAACCATCTAAACCAACATCTTCACCTTCATCGATCAGGTCGTTCAAATTTTTATCTTCTGTATCGAGTTTATTGTTAGGAATGATATCTTCGGTTATTCTGCCGAGGTCAATGTACATTCTTCCGTCTTGAGCGACTTTATCGGGTCTTATCCAGAATTCTATGAATTCGATATTCTGTTCAACAAGATTTGAAGTAGTTGAGGATAACATTTTCATCATTCCTCCCCAATTATTCTCACGAACTGAAAGAGATGGATTATAATTAAACTCTCCTCTCGAGGATGGGGAATAAATCAAATCAAGGACAGTGACATGATCTTCACCTCTTGCAACAGATTTCTGTGGCCAGATTTCCTTAACACTAACATTGCTCGGAAGTTCGTTGTACCAATATGTTTTTGCTTTGTATCCCATTTTGGTTGAATCAGGTATATCACCAAGCCGTTCAATAGTTTTAGGCGGACTTAAGTTTTTCCACGAAGTATAATGAACTCCTATCGAAAGTGTTTGTTTGGCTCCTTCAAAATCATCGACATAAGCAACACTTTCTCCTTGATCACTTATGATTGTACTTTTCTTTGTGTTAGGATCGGGATTGATATATGCGGCTTCACCCCGCCATGCAAAAGTAGACATTTCGCGTGTTGAGATTACATTGTTTAAGAGTTTGGTAATGAATGGCAGATCGGCACTTGTTCGTGCGTCAATTCCATAAATTGAATTCTGAAGCGGTTCTTCGCCAATTCGTACTTTATCACTTAAAGTTTGCTGATTGAGATTCAACATCGAAAAACCTAAGAAAGTTTTATTGGAAAATTTAAATTCTCCACGCAAACCCAATAAAGATTTTGCAGCTAATTGGAATAAAGTATTTTCTTCATATGTAATTCTTAGATCGGCATTTGGGAGAAGTGCTTGTTCATTCCGAATTATGAGCTGTCCGGTATTATAGTCTACCATATAATCAGCATTAGGCAGCAATTCTCTTCCGTCAAGTTTAACACGAACACTCCCTTCTACAATATTAAATCCAAGATTATATGAATTACGGGAACTTCCTTTGGATTGACCAACGAGAATGAATTTGTCCTTCTCGCGATCTTGTTTAGCGAACACTTGAAGCGTATCATAGACTTTCAAGTAGGCGAGTGTATCCGAAAGACTGGAAGGTAAATTCCTTCCGAACGGTTGGAGCACAGGGAAAATTATTTCCCCTGTTGAAAGATTAATTGTTTTTCCCGGTAAAAAATCGAATTTGCCGTCTGGTCGAGCGTTTTTTGAATCGTCTATTAAATCCAATCCAAATGCATTCAAAAATTTCACTCCACCAATATCATTCCGAGCGTCATCAAGAGTAATTCCGTATTTAATATCAAATGCAAATCCATCTTCCTTCACGTCACGCACACCAAGCGGATAAATATTTCTAAGCTGAAGTTTCCATGCTGTGCGAAACTGCGGCTGCAGGTTAGCCGGTTTTATTAATTTTAAAATGAGCGTGACTGTATCAGTTACGTCCGCAATGAACTCCCCGAAATATAAATCATTCTCAGGTCCTGGATCGCCCTCCATTCTGTATGCAACTGCTATTGCATCCGTTTCATTTACTTGAGTTCTGAAGGACACATATCCTGTCGCTTCATGCAAAATATATTCAGAAGGTTCAAGTTTAATGAATCTTCCTGTCTCCACTCTTCCTGGAACTACACTAACTTCACCTCGCAGAGATGCGGGATATTTTGAAGTCTTTGTTCTTGAAGGAAGATCAATATATGCATTAACTAATCTTTCTTTAGGATTGATTATTCCCGTAACTGTTTTCCATATTTCAATATCTTTAATTCGGTAATATTGAATTTCAATTGGAGTTGCATTGCCATAATATTTATTGAAAAGATTTAAGTCCCGCGATGTATCTGCATAAACTGTATCAAGAAAATAATGATTTGTTGAATAATCATACACACGCTTTTGAAAAGTCTGCGCTTCTGCTCCACCGCTTAAACTTTTTTCTTTCACTTCGCCTTTCTTCTGACTTGCAATTGCAGTCAGCATCAATGGACCAAATTGAAATCGGGATTTGACTCCGAACAACGCTTCACCACCTCCAACTAGGGGAGAAGTCTGTAATGAAACGTTTCCAGCTTCTACACTTTGAACAATTTCATCTGTGTATCCTGTGTAACGGATCTTTAGCTGGTTTTCGTATTCAAATGTATTCTGAGTGTTCCAGTCAGCAGTTATATTCAGCTTATCGCCAATTGTACCGCTAATATTTATCTGCACATCTTGTTTGAAATCTGGTTCATTGCGAACATTTCCGAGCCGTGAAGCAGTAATTCCCTCAGTACTTTCGTTACGCCAAGCACCACGAATATCAACTGCACCGCTTATCCGGAGATTGATTTTCGGAGGACCGAAAATACTAAGAACAGGATTTGAGGGAATTGGTATATCAATATTTGTGATCGACGCAAAAATGTCTCCCAGCTCTTTCTTGCCAAGTTTTGCTTCATACTTGTACGCAAGTTCCTCCCAATTCTTTCTATCGATATAAGCCAATCGAAGCTGAACATAATCTTCCAATGGAATTAATAATCTTACTCTATAATCTTTTCCATCAAGAGTTTCTCGAATTTCAACAAATCTGCCTGTTGAATCTAATTTTACTGTACGGACAATACTTCCTTCAGGCTTATCGAGAAAAAGTGAATATTTCCTTTTCTTGAATAGTGGAACGGTTATCGGATCTTTTCTTATGTGTTTAAACTGAATTAAGCGTGCTGTTGAATCCAGTGCAAGAGTATCGGCTTTAAGAATGGAATCGAGTATTGCTGCAGAATCAAGTCCAACTTGAGTAGTATCAGTTAGGAGGAGATTCTCATCTTGCGGTTCACCTTCATCATCGATCTTTTCACTCTTATCAAAATCATTTGTATCGGAGAGTGCAGTTTGCGACAACCATGGGAGATAAAATCCCCTTGATTCCTGCGAATGATCAGTAAATGAAACTGTTTCATTAGGAATCGTGCGAGAATCATCATGCTTAAAACTCTCTACAATTATCTCTTGAAAAATTGCATCGAACAATAAGTATTTATCGTACAACTCTTCCTGCTTGGGATCAAAAACAAATCCTGAAGCAAAAAAGCTTGCCGATAGGATGAATAAAATTGGCAGATGTAAAATTAACTTCTTCAAAAGTATCTTATGCTATTACTAATCAAATAAGTACAAAAAGCTACGGTAGAAAGTCAGCTATAAGACACTCCAATGCTGGTGGGAAAATTGATGACTGAAAGATGCAGGATGTTTATGTTTTCTGTAAGTCATATTAAATATGTGTTCAAATTCAAAGCAAATTTACTATTTTTTTATCAAACAGTTCCAAAATTTTCTGCATTGAGTTTTTACCGAGCAATCAAATCTTCAGCGAATACTGGAACTTCTAATCTCTCAATGACAACATTATTATCGACTATTAAGCCGGTAAGTTTATTGCCGTAAGCACATCCGGTATCAATAAAATACATCTGATAATTCTTATCAAACAATATTTCAAACTTACGGCTATGCCCAACGATTTGCAGTTTACTCAATTTCAAGTAATTGTTTCTTACCCAAAGAACCGATGACCCTGATTCAAGATCCTGACTCAGAACTTGATGAATAAAATCATCATCTGATCCGTCGAGCTCATATTCATTAAAATATTTTTTGTATTTCACTGAAATTCCAGCATGGCAGATGAAGCAATCGGTGGTATTGTAAAAGAGTTTTAATTTTTCAATAAAATCAAGATGCGGTTCAAGGCTCATCGGTCGATTTTTGTACGAACTTAAGGTCGAAAGATGGCCATTGTACAGCCACGATCGTCCCATAACCGAAGAAGGATCTCGAAAGTATGACAAAAACATTAAATCATGATTACCAAGACAACATTTTATATCTTCTGTTTGACAAAAGTCAATCGTTTCGGCTGAGAAATTCCCGCGGTCTACCAAGTCACCGACGCAGTAAACGTCAGTTTCCGGATGCTTATTCTTAATTTGATTGTAAAGTTCAGTGAGCGTTTTGATGCACCCATGAACATCACCAATTACTGCAACCATTAAATATAATTATTTTTCTTTGCGAAGTGTTTTAATTCATCTCGAAAATCTGGATGAGCAATTTTTATCATTTCATTTACTCTTTCGCGGATTGATTTCCCGTGCAATTGTGCAACTCCATATTCTGTAACGATGTAATGAACATCTGCTCGATTTGTTACTACACCAGCACCGGGACGCAATGTAGAAACTATTCTCGAAATTGTAAAATCTTTTGTAGTAGATGGAAGTGCAATAATCGGCTTCCCTCCATCTGAACGAGCGGCGCCTCGAATGAAATCAACCTGACCGCCAAATCCACTGTATAATTTTGATCCAAACGAATCCGAACAAACTTGACCCGTGATATCGACTTCAATTGCAGAATTGATGGCAACCATTTTATGATTCTGGGCAATAACAAATGGATCGTTCACATATTCTTGTGGATGAAATTCGATTGAAGGATTATTGTCAATGTAATCATAAAGTTTTTTGGTGCCGAGAACAAATCCAGCAATTGTTTTACCTGCATGCAGTTTTTTCTTACGATTTGTAATTATTCCTCGATTTACAAGATCGATCACACCATCCGAAAACATTTCAGAATGAATTCCAAGATCATTTTTTGTATCGAGGAATTTCATAACAGAGTCCGGAATGATCCCAATCCCCATCTGAAGTGTTGAGCCGTCTTCGATTAATTCTGAAATATACTTACCAATCTTAGTATAAACATCCTGCATCTCATTCGATAAATCTCCCTTTTCCTGCGGAAGTTCTGCGATCGGCTCATCAACTTCGACAATGTAATTAATTTTGTTGATGTGAATGAAACTGTCACCCAGCGCACGGGGCATATTCGGATTGACTTGTGCAATTATTGTCTGTGAATTTTCCGCAGCAGTTTTTATGATTCCGACTTCCACTCCGTAACTGCAAAATCCATGTTCGTCCGGTGGGGATAAATGGACAAATGCAAATTCAGGTTTGATATCTCCTTTCGAAAAGAGCAAAGGATATTCATACAAATAGATCGGTGAGAAATCTGCTCTTCCTTCATTAACTGCTTTTCTTGCAGCAGCTCCCATAAAAAAAGAATTATGAGAAAAATGTTTTTCCATTCCAGAGTGTAAATATGGTATATCCCCCACAGTCAAAGCATGAAGTATCGAAACATTTTCTAATTCATCCTTACGATTCACCAAAGCATTAATCAAATTCATCGGGAATGCACAGTTGCCGTGCATCACAATCTTATCGCCAGATTTTACAACTTTAACAGCATCTTCAGCTGTTTTTAATTTCGATTTATAATTTGCAAGCCAAAAATATGATTTTGTTTTAGCTGCTTCCGAGATTTCCTGTACCATTCTTAAACCTTAGTTCTTTGAGAAGATATGAATTCTTCTATACTCCAAATTAAAAATTTCTGCTAATGTTTCGTTTGTGCAGCTTCCATTATGCGTGCAGACACCACTCGTCAATCCTGCATTAGATTTCATGGCTTCTTCGATTCCTAAATCGGCAATCTGCTGAACATAATCTACAACAATATTATTCAAACCATAACTCGCTGTACGCGCAACCAGTGCAGGAATGTTCGGCACACAATAATGAATAACATCATGCATAATATAAACAGGATTTGTAAGTGTTGTGGGGCGACTGGTCTCAATACATCCGCCTTGATCAATCGATACGTCAATAATCACGGCACCAGGTTTCATAGATTTTACCATTGATTCTGTAACAACATGCGGCGCTTTTTCCCCTTTTATGAGTACGGCACCAATCAATACGTCTGCAAATTTTACTCCACGCTCGACGGTGTATTGATTCATCACCACTGTAGTAATATGCTTGCCGAGCAATTCTTCAACTTGTTTGAGCTTGTGAATGTCTTTGTCAAGAATTACTACTTGTGCTCCAAGTCCAATTGCAGCACGTGAAGCATTAATTCCAACTGTTCCCGCACCAAGAATTACAACTGCCGCAGGTGCAACTCCGGCAATTCCGCCAAGCAGTACGCCGCGGCTTATCTCGAAATTGTTTTCAAGATATCTTGCTGCAATTTGAATCGACATTTGCCCTGCAATTTCACTCATTGCTCCAAGTATTGGGAGATGTCCTTCTTTATTTTCTACAAGTTCAAATCCAATGGAAGTGATTTTTTTCTCAAGAAAAATGTCAACCAGTTTTCTCCGCATGAAAAGATGAAGTGCTGAGAAGATAATTTGCTCAGGATTAAGCTTCAATGCTTCTTCATCTGAAAATGGTGATACTTTTAGAATTAATTCAGAACGATTGACAGCTTCTTCCTGCGAGTAAACTAATTTCGCTCCTACAGATTCAAACTCATTATTAGTGAAGTTGCTTTGCAGCCCGGCATCTTTTTCAACAAAGACAGAATGCCCTTTTTCAACAAGTGATTGAATACCGGCTGGAGTTAAAGCAATGCGGTTATCTTCAAAATGTGTCTCTTTTAAAATTCCTATACGCATAAAGTTTTTTATATTATTGGAAGCTACTGTGACAATTTAACTAAAATTTTATTTGAATTAAAGAAAAGACAAATGGTAAATAATATTAATTATGAATATTGTTAGTGGAATGCATTACAATAGTTGATGAAAACACAATTCCGTTTGTCTATCATCGCTTCAATAACTATTTTTGCCCACGATGATAAGTTTGGGTAATAGATTAGATAATACTATTGGGATATCGGTATAAGTTAAATACAAATGGATTGTTTACCTGGATAAGGACTAGGAATTAATGAGGTAACTATGAAGAAAAAGAAATCAAATACTGAAGAACCTCTCGAAAAAAAGCTTTGGAAAGCTGCTGATAAACTCCGAAAGAATATGGATGCTGCAGAATACAAGCACGTTGTTTTAGGTTTGATATTTCTAAAGTATATATCCGATGCTTTTGAGGAACATTATCAAAAATTGGTTGAACTAAAAAACGAAGGAGCTGATCCGGAAGATAAAAATGAATATACAGCCGAGAATGTATTTTATGTTCCACCCTCAGCAAGATGGAAATGGCTGCAAGGTCGTGCAAAGCTTCCTACAATTGGAAAAGATATTGATGATGCTATGGTAGCGATTGAGAAAGATAATCCAAAGTCGCTTAGGGATGTTCTTCCAAAAGTCTATTCTCAAGAAAAACTTGATAAGGCAAGTTTGGGAAGTCTAATAGATTTATTAAGCACTGCAACCTTAGGAACAAAAGAAGCTCAGAGTAAAGATATTCTTGGGAAAGTGTTTGAATATTTCTTAGGGCAGTTTGCTTTAGCAGAAGGAAAGAAAGGCGGTCAATTCTATACTCCAACCTGCGTTGTAAGATTGCTTGTTGAAATGCTTGAACCTTATGAAGGAAGAGTGTTCGATCCTTGCTGCGGCAGCGGTGGTATGTTTGTGCAAAGTGAAAAGTTTATTGAGGCGCATTCTGATCATTACAAAGCCCCCTCTAAGAGGCTGTCTCATAACTTGTGTTTTCTCGATAATTTTTCTGACTTTGTCAGAAAAAACTCGAAAACCGCAAAAATTAAAAGGTTCTCGAGTAATCCGTCGTTTGACGGATGTATCGAGAGAACCTTTTGAGACAGCCCCGACAGAAACTCGCTCTTAATCCTAAAGATCGTATTTCTATTTTCGGACAGGAAAGCGGGGGTGAGGGCTTTGAAACTGCTATCAAACAAATAGTTGATCAAGCGATTACTTCAGATAAAGTCATTGATATTTTTGAAGCTGCCGGAATTGAAAAGCCGGAGCTTTCAATTTTATCTGATGAGTTTCTGTTGGAAGTTCAAGGGATGAACCATAAAAATCTTGCGATTGAACTATTGAAGAAGATACTGAACGATGAAATCAAATCACGGTTAAGAACAAACCTTGTAAAGAGCAAAGCTTTCTTAGAAATGCTTGAATCAGCAATAAAGAAATATCAAAATAATTTGTTAACTACAGCGCAGATAATTGAGGAGCTTATACGGATTGCCAAGGAAGTAAAAGAATCTGACAAAGAAGGTGAGAAGCTTGGTTTATCAACTGAAGAAGTTGCATTTTACAATGCGCTTGAAACGAATGACAGTGCGGTAAAAGTTTTGGGAGATGAAACATTAAAAACTATTGCAAGAGAAATTGCTGATAAGGTTAAAAAGAACACAACGATTGATTGGACTATTCGTGAGAGTGCTAGAGCAAAACTGATGGTACTTGTTAAACGTACTCTTACAAAATATGGATATCCTCCCGATAAGCAACAAAAAGCAATTGATACAGTTCTAAAGCAAGCGGAATTGTTGGCGGATTTTATTAACTCCGAAATATAAATCCACGCAGTTAAATGAACCATTGAGATCCCAGAGAATTTCTAAAACAAAACATTATAAATTATTTACCGGTGTTATTGGCTTTTTCCCACTAAGCACATTCACAACATTTTGTGCGGCGATTTCAGCCATTTTGTTTCGTGCTTCTTCGGTTGCACTTCCAATGTGCGGCAGGAGAATTACACTCTCAAATTTTAAAAGCTCTTTTGTGATCTTTGGCTCAAATTCATAAACGTCTAAGCCTGCTGAAAATAGCTTTCCTGACTTCAAAGCTTGAACCAAAGCTTTTTCATCAATAACTTCACCTCGAGAAGTATTAATCAATACTACACCATTTTTCATTCTATCAAAATTCTTTTTATCTATTAAATGGTACGTCTTTGGTGTAAGCGGAGTATGAATTGAGATAAAATCGCATGTACTCAGCAATTTATTAAGCGGAAGAGATTTCGCTTTCAATTCAATTTCAAGCGGTAAATTTCTCTCAAGATTATTGTAAAATATATTCATTCCAAATCCATACGCACGCTTGGCAACTGCTTTACCAATTCTACCGGTTCCAATAATTCCAAGATTTTTTCTATAAAGTTCTTTACCAAGCATTAAATCCGATTGCCAAATTTTAAATTTCCCTTTTCGCGTAAATATATCAGCTTCACGAAATCTTCTCGCACAGGCAATCATTAATCCAAAAGCTACATCCGCCGTTGCATTGGTTAGAACATCTGGAGTATTTGTAACCCATATTCCTTTACTGCTCGCATGCCTGATATCAATGTTGTTATACCCTGCAGCATAGTTTGAAATTATTTTCAGATTCGGAATTTTATCGATTATTGACGAATCGATTTTATTTATCAAGAGAGAAATAATTGCATCGCAATCTTTCGCTTTCTTGATCAATTCAGATTTAGCAATCGGAAGGTAAGAATTATTCCGAATTACCCGGATTTTATTTTTTTTAAGAATATCTATCCCAATTTTTGGAATGATTGCATTGATGAAAACCTTTTTCAATATTTAGTCTCAATTGAATTGAACAGATAATGCATATTCATGATTAAAATATTTTTTGAATATAGATTTCAGATTAACGATTGATGAATTTTGATTTTTTTTAATGCTATCTCTCAATGTTTCTTTGTGCAGTTTCAACACTTTTCACAAAAATAGAGATCAATTCATTACTTTCTTTCAATGCTCGCTCTATTTTACTTTTTAGTTTTAGTTCTTTTTCCATTAAAGTATGATCTGACGCTTGGTAGAGCTTTGCTTTGTCAATAATTTTCAGGCAAACAAATGTTTCACGCAATTCTTTTAATACAATTTTAATTTTATGGATAAAGTCTTTTCTCGATTCACCGCTTTGTGCTTCCCCATAATTCAGTGCGGGTGAAGTACCAGACCGAATCAGTTGATTTGAGAGATGTATCGCTGCTTTTGTTTGCGGTAATTCATTTACAATCTCAATTATTAAAACTGCAAAATTTATCAGTCGTTCCTCTAACTCATGTTTATTCATATAACTCCCTTATCAAATCATCCGTCAGCTGATGGATCGTTAACCACTATTCTTAAATCTAAATTTACTAATTTAGTTTAATTCAATTTCAACTAAATAAAAGATTCACAATAAATGTTGCTCCGAGAATTCCAGCAACATCTGCCATCAATCCAACTGGCAAAGCGTAACGAGTTTTTTGAATATTTACCGCTCCGAAGTAAACTGCTAAGACATAAAAAGTTGTTTCGGTGCTTCCAAAAAAAGTTGAGACTAAAATTCCAAGTAGTGAATCCGGTCCATGAACTTTAATAATCTCAGTCATGATACCGAGCGAACCGCTGCCTGAAAGAGGTCTCATCAATGCCATTGGCAATGCTTCGGCGGGCATGCCAATAAAATTTGTGACTGGCGTGAGAACATAGACTAAAAAGTCCATTGCTCCGCCTGACCGGAATATCCCAATTGCAGCCAGCATTGCAACTAAGTATGGAATTATTCTAACTGCGACATTGAATCCTTCTTTCGCTCCTTCAACAAATTTTTCATAGACTTTAACTTTTTTTATCAAGCCAAAAGTTAGAAACGAAAAAATTAAAAATGGAATTGCAGTGATAGAAATATAACCGATTATTAATTTGAACGTTTCAGGATTTACGAAGCTCAGTATTGATCCAAGTGCTAGACTTAATCCAGTTGCAAAAATTAACACACCTGCCAGTAAGATTCCAAAGAATACGCTTATAGCTTTAAGATGATTTTTTATCCAGTTTGCGAAACCTTGTTTCACACTTGCAATGTTTTCAAATATTTTTGCTGCTGTTACACCGACAAGAGTTGCACATGAAGCGCCAAAAATAGAAGTTCCGATAATGATCGCAGGATCACTCGAACCGGAAGCAGCACGAATTGCAATCGCAGTTGCTGGTATTAAAGTTAAGCCGGCAGTATTGACTGCTAAAAACATACACATGGCGTTAGTTGCAGTATCTTTATTCTCATTTAAGGTGTTCAAGTCTTCCATCGCTTTTAATCCGAATGGAGTTGCAGCATTGCTCAATCCGAGCATATTTGCAGATATATTCATTATCATTGAACCCATTGCTGGATGTTCTTGTGGAACTTCAGGAAATAAAAATTTAGTGATTGGTCTAACTGCACGAGCAATTAATCGAATTAATCCAGCTTCCTCCGCAACTTTCATCACACCAAGCCACAAAGCCATTATTCCAATCAGTCCGAAGGCAATTTGCACTGCTACGTTAACAATATCCAAAACTCCGTTTGTCACATTTTTCATCTTCACAAAGCTTACTTCTTCAAAAGCTATGTTTAACTTGATTGATCCGTCATCTTTAGCTTTAAAAGTAAAATTTCCGGTTAAATCATTTTTATCACCAGAAGCTTTTGCCATTGTTTTCCAGATCTCAGGCACCGCGTCAGTAATCGTTAGGTAGATTGATCCTCGATTGTCCTCACCAATTGAAAGCTTTGCACTTAATTCTATCCTTTCCTTGCATTCAACATTGTAAAAATCAGAAAATGTTTTTTCATCTATTCTTAATGATCCATTCAATGTTCCTTTTTGAATTTGAGTATTTTGCGGTGATGGATAAAACTCTACTTCAATAGATTCTTTATTTCGATATTTGTTCGATGATGAATCAGAAACATCAAAATATAATGCAACCCCAATGCCAAGAATTATTAAAGCAATCCAGACATAGTTCAGCATGGATTAAAACCTTTCAATATTAGATTGATAATTTTTAATAACTAACTGTAATTTTTTTTCTAAATGGGAATGAATGATTCCCGTTGAGATTTTTTACAACTGCGTTTACTTCATGTTCACCTGGAGGAAGCTCTCTCATTGGAGAGATGATAAGCACTTTTTTACCCTCCTCATCACCAAAAATAGAATACGCCGGCTCTTTATTTATTTGTGCCAAACAAAATGTTGAATCAATTCCTCTTCCTTGATCATCAATGAATATTTTTATTTGCGGATCAGATGTAATGTAATTCATTGTTTCTGGTGTATACAATTTAATAACTCCCTGTCGCAAGTATTTTCCGAGTCCGCGAAAAATTCCCCAAGCCTGAATTTGATTGAACTCGTCAACGATAAGCCGCTGTTCCTCATACTCACTTGTATGAAAAGCACATTCCACTAGCACTCTGGGAATTACAGTCTTCCGAAGGACTGAGAATCCAGCACCAGGATAAATCCAGTAATCAGAATATGTTCCATCGAATGAGCCGAGCCCGCCGCTGTTTCCCATGACATATGCAAGATCACGCTGAATATATTTTGCTAAATCATGATTGCATGGATCATAGACATAATCTTTAGCAGTACCATGATAATACGTTGAAGTAAAATTCGTATATACATCGCCAGCACGACCTGGTGCATTGTGATGGATAGAAATAAAAACGTCAGCTATCGATTCATTTGCTAATTTTGATCTATCATCGAGAGAGATGAATGTATCAATATCACGAGACATTATTACTTTAGCTCCAGCACGAAGAAGATAATCGCGCAGGTAAAGTCCAACTTTCAAATTCAGATCAGCTTCAATTGCCAATCCTTTTGGACCTTTATTTCTTCTATCTGTACCGCCATGACCTGGATCTATAAATATCGTGTATCCCATGTAAGTCTGTGAATATGAATTTATTGTTGAATCTTGTTTTTCTTTCGGATGCCAGTCGAATGGTTTAACATAATAAATATTTTGAACCACTGTGGTTGTTGAGCAGCCGACAATAAACACGACTGAAATTAACGAGATAATCGGTACGAAAATTTTTTTATACATATTTTAGCTTATAGAGAATGTTTGTTAATAAAATGTGTGGATTAATTTCACTTATTTCTTTTGAGGTGAGGATAATTCTTTCTGAGAAATGATCCAAAAATTTTGTAAGAAAATTCTTTTTAAATTCTTCGTTTAAATATTTCGATGAAGTATAAAACTTTTTTAACAAATTTATTTCATCGAATTGGAGTGATATATTTAACTGCTGTTGCAGTTCTCTATCAATCAATTGTTTTTCTTTTTCACTGAACTTTACCTTTAGTTTTCTCAGAACTTCAGTAATTTCAGAATCGGATAGATGATCAGAAAACTTCTTTTTAAGGGCAATAAAAAGATAGACTTCATTCATCAAAAATAATGGCGGCACGAATAAAATCACTTTGGATAGATTGCGAATTAATATTCGTGTGATACTTAACTTATTTGATTCTTTTGAAGCAATTCTAATTTTATAAAGATATTTCCCAGGTGAAGTTCCCCAGGTAAAATATTCAAATATGATGCAGTAAAATTGGAGGAAAAGAATATACAAGATTATCGTGATTGGATAAATCGAATTTTCAAATGGATCTAGAAGGTCGTAAATGAATTTTAAGTAAATGATAGTAAAGATTATGGAAAGCAAAAGAAGATCAACAATAAATGCAAAGAATCTTTTTAAATTTAAACTTATGTTATGTATGTGCATTAAAATAAGTTTTCCAGATTGCTCGGACAATTGATCTTTTATTTTGTGCGAAAGTTAAAAAAACAATTCTCTCAACGCAAACTTAACCGAAGAACATGAACAGAAATATTTTAATAATTCAAAATTCTATGCTCACACCAATTGAGGGTAAAATTCCAATTGCCGATCCTTCATCTGCGGATTTTGTTCGTGGATTCCAGCGGTTCACACTAACATTTTTCCTGTTATAAATATTTTGCACATCAAGGTAAGCGATTAGATTCCAACCGTGGAAATTCCATCTTCGGTCTATTCGAATGTCAAGAGAATGAGTATTTGGTAGTCTTTCAGTATTATATAGGGCGATAGTTTGTGAACCATCAGAATTAAATGGAGTTTTTGGTTTGCCTGAAGCATATCGGAACTTTACACTCGCTTCCCATTTTTTGTTGAAGATATAGCCTGCACTAAGATTAATTATCAAACGCTGATCATAAGTTCCAGCGCGTTCAATCCCCTCCAATCCAGTGAAGTAAGTTTCACCATACGTTAAACTGAAAATTCCATAATGGGGAATGACTGAGGATTTTTTCTGTAATGAGAATTCTATCCCATGAGAAAAACCTTTTCCGCCACTGGATAGTTTTTCTAATCCAAATGAGGAAAAATTATCTTCTGCACCTGCGAAACCAGCCCCAGTATTTGCAAGAACAACATAATTTCGAAGCAGACTTGCAGGGTAATTAGAATAATTTTTATAGAAAGCTTCAGCTTTCATTATTATATCGTCTCTTAATCTATGGTCAACTCCTAATATATAATGTTCAACTTGGATTTGATTTAACTTCCTATTCACTTCATCAGCAGCAAGCCAAATGTAAGATGGATTTTGGTGATAGATTCCAGTACTGAAATTCAAATTTGAAATTGGTGTTAATGCATAAGATAAAGAGAGGCACGGACCGAAAGTGAATTTTTGTTCAATCGCACTGAAATAATCTGTACGTATTCCAAGATTTAATCTAATCCTATTGAAAAACATGTTGCTGTATTGAGCATAAATGTTTGATTTGAAGAACATCTCTTCAGCTTTTAACGAATAGATTTCCAAAGTATCACCGAATGTCGTTAAGAACGAAGGAAGTTTAACATCAGTTTTGAATTTAATCTGCTTTATTTGTGCACCGAAATTTATTTCTGTCATTGGTGAAAGCTTGTAAACAAAATCTAATTTTAAAGTGTTTTCTCCTTCTCGTGATTCATTTAAGAAAATCGGATTTAATAGTGAATCTCTTTGTGAAGTATTAAAATCAATAAAATTTCTATTTAGACTTATATCGAAAAATCCCTTCTTTAAAAGATGCCGATAAGATATACCTGTTACGTATTGGGTTTGAGCGCTTCCCAATGCCCGTGAATTACTGAATCTTTGATCTGCAGTCTCATTAAAAAATTTGACATTATCGAAAGCACTTATGAAAAGAAACGAAAACGAATTATTGTTGTCGAGTATATAATTGAACTTCGAGAGAACGTCATAATATTCTGGAACAAATCCAAAACCAGCAGCTTTGAAAATAAAATCAAGATAACTTCTCCTAACAGAAAAAATAAAATCGGAATTGCTCGACAGAGGTCCTTCAAGATTAAATCCAAACTGCGTTGCAGAAATTGTACCCTTACCCCCAATGCGGTCGCTTCTTCCATCTTGTAATTTAATCTGTAATACCGATGAAAGTTTATCTCCATAAATTGCCGAAAAACCTCCAGTTGAAAAAGAGGATTCCTCCACAAAATCTAAATTTACAAAGCTCAATGGTCCGCCTGTCGCCCCTTGACTGCCGAAATGATTTATATTTGGGACAACCATTCCATCAACTAAAAAGAGATTTTCAGATGGTGCGCCTCCACGAACAATTAAATCGTTTCGTCCAGGATCTGCTATCGCCACACCAGGCAATACTGATAAAGCTCTGACAACATCTTCAAAACCACCAGGTGCCCTCCGAATTTCCTCATAACTGAAATTTGTAATACTATTTACTTCGGTCGGTGCGGTTTGAAATAAATCTGATGTTACAGTTATTGCTTCTATTTCGATGACTGTTTCAAGCAATTCAAATTCAACAACGGATGGTTTAGCAGTACTAACAATCAAATCTGATTTTATTCTCGAGGAATAACCGATTGCGCTTGCTCTTATCTGATAGCTGCCGACTGGAATATTTTTTATGGAAAATTTTCCATCCAAATTAGTTGCCGCACCAAAGAGTGTTCCAACTACTAATACATTAGCAGCGATATTCGGCCCCTTTGTTGTTCGGTCAATAACTTTTCCCTGAATGATTCCCGTTTCAATATTTTAGGAGAAAATCTCTGTTGTAAATAAAATAAGTACAATCAAGTAATTAATTATATTTTTCATTTTTATTCTTAAATAAAGAGAACGAGCCACCCTGAATTCAGGAGAGTATGATAGGTTATTCAATTAGCACATTATTCTGATCTAATTGTGTCAGAATGGCTCTATTCATCTTTACAACTTTCCTTTCTGTTTTCTAATGATTTTAACTGCCTCAGTAATCGAAAATGCTGTTTCGGTAGATATCAAATTTTTGTTATTGAGTTTTTCAATATAAATTCCTCCAAGAATTAATCTTGATTTTAGTTTTTTGCATTCTCGAGAAAGAGACTCTATTTCGCTTTTAATTTTCCGCTGTGAAATGTTCGGTGATGTTGCCGAAAGGAAAACTATATTCGGTTTTGAACTTGCAATCTCATCTTTTAAAGACTCAAAAGGTGTATTTGCACCCATGTAAGTTACTTCATACCCGCATCGAACTAATTCGTGAAATAGAAATTGAATTCCTAAGTCGTGCTGTTCGCTTTCAACACATGCACAGATAACTTTCAGATTTTTTTTCTTTTGATTAAACATTTGAGCTGCAAATCTCGCTACTGCCAATTTTACAGATTCTGATGCAGTGTGTTCTTGATTGACGCCTAATTCTCCTCTTTCCCACTTAATTCCAATTTCGACCATGGCAGGCCGAATGATTTCATCAACGATAACTGAAAATTGAATCTGGTTCTTGTGTAGATAGATCATTAAATCAAGGAGTCCTTCACGATCACCTTGCAATGCCTCCTCGAAGAATATTTCTGATATAGTTTTAAAATTACTGGAATAGATCGCATAGCCAAGTTTCTCTTTTTGATGTTGACTTAAAGGCGGAGCGGTCATACCAGAAATCGGTATTGAGTTTTTTTGAGCGAAGTCTCGGACTTCCTTGAGTTCAAACTTGCGATGTCCTCCAATGGTTTTTGAACAATTAATCAATTGCCTTTCTGCCCAACGCTTGACTGTGGTCTCTGTTACGTTCAACATAGCCGCGACTTCTCTGGTTGAAATATATTTATAATTTGAGATTTGCAATATTTGTTATCTTCGTTATGTTCGTTTTGTATGTTTTTAATATAATGAAAAAGTTTAATAGTGTCAAGCAGCTTAAGAAGCTTGTGCCAGGTTAGAATAAAAACAAGAGTGTTATAATGTATTCAGAAATGCAGAGATATATTTATCTAAATCAAATTTTCTTTTACAGCCATTGTAGTTCATATAGCGGATTTTACCAAAAACTTCTCTTTCTCCCCATGCTCGATCATGAACTCCCCCAATTGACCATGCACATCCTGTATATCCATTCGGATCGCGTCCATCAAGTGAGTATTTATCATTTAGATAAATAGCTGTTTCGAGTGCTTGTTCTGGTGACTTACTCCACTCAAGAATCTTTTTTGCCCAGTACATTCTCATATAGCCATGCATTTTTCCAGTTTGGACTATTTCTTGTTGTGCAGCATTCCAAAGTTTATCGTGTGTTTGAGATTTTTCAAATTGTTCAATTGAATACAGATGAGCTCTCTTATCGTTCCTATGTTCATTTAACGTTTTTTTTGCCCAATCAGGAAAGCCTTTAACAGAATCATAATCGGAATTGTAATAACAAAAATTATCAGATAATTCCCGTCGTACAATCAATTCTTCAAGAAACGCTTCTGTGGATTGAACATTCTTATTCAAGTTTTGAATTGTCAATGCAATACGTTGAGCAGAGATTTGTCCAAAATGAATGTACGGTGAAAGCTGCGACTGAAAATTCAGAGCCGGATCATTTCTATTCTCAGCATATTGATTAAGTTTTTTCTCGATAAAACGATTCAGTTGCATAGAAGCAGCTTTCTCCCCGGATTGCAGCCAGTCAACTTCGGGGATCGAGAAATCAATTCGAAGTGAATTGGTTGTGTGTGACCAATTCACGGGATTGGAGTAATTTTTATTTTTCCTTGGCATCTTTTTCAAATTTGGAAAATCGATTAGATATTCATTTAATTTTCTATTGATTTTCGGTCTGATAGTATACGCAGCAAATTCGAGTTTGTCAGATGCTTCCCAACATGGAACTATGTTGTGAGCATCGATTTCGTAAAATGGATTTTTGATTTTTAGCGCGACTTTGTTTTTCCATTCTCGAACAATCTTTAGCGGTGAAAAATCGGAAATCAGAACAGATACTTTTGTGTCGTTAACATATTTAACAATGTTTTGTGCTGGATCGCCGATTAATAAAGAAAACGAAATGTTGAAACGACTCAACTCTTTTTCGACTTCTTCTAATCCCTTAAGCATGAAACCATATTGACGAATTGATGCCTCTAAGAATTTTGGGACCAAATTAAAGATCACAATTAAATTTTGTTTATTCTCTATTGCTTTTTGTTGTGCATACAGCAAAGCCCAATTATCATTTACTCGCTGATCGCGGCTCATCCAATAAACTACAGGCCCAAATTTTATCTCGCCATTTTTTAGAATTTTTATCCGCTTTTCATTCATGTAAAAAATTTCAGTTTAAAAATTATGTTCAAATGATAAGTAGAAGAACAGCTCGGGCGTAATCTTCTTGCTTTGATAGTTCAATGGAATTGATAAACCAGGTACAATCTGCAGATCACTAATATCAATCGCAAATCGAAAACCAGGATTGAAAATAGTCACATTCATTTTTTGTTTTTTTCCACTTGCATCAATTTCAACAAAATATGAGTGTAAAATTTCAAACATAAGATTAAAATTTTGGCGAACTAGCCAAATAGCACTCCCTCCAATGTCGAATGAATAAATATCATTTTTTGCTTCAACACCAGCTGAAGTTTTGGTTCGTGCATTTGGAAAAAAAGTAAAGCCCACATTAAAATGATTAACAAGAAAATCATTCCATCGTTTACTGACCGGCAGATTGACTTGATATCCAAGATTACCAGATCCAAACCCGCCTTCAACCTTGCCAGTAGGAAATATTATTGAAAATCTTGGAGCGGAAACTGCAAAGTCATCTCTTCCAGTGAGTTCATACCTATAGTTCAGCATAATGTCTCCAACACCTGATGAAGAGTTCGAAAGTAAGCTAGTAAATGGGATTGAAAAACTTATTTGGTGATGCTCGTCTCCAATCGGCCATTCTTGTGTAAATGACAATCCAACGGATTTAAAATATTTCCATGCATATTGACCGGTAAAAATATGCTGAACAACTCCTGGTTCTTGATTATAAGCTTCCTCTATAAAAAATGAGTTGTCTTCAATCGCTATTGACGGAGGATCGCAACAGACCTTCAAGGAATCGGCAGCAATACTTATATTCCCAAAAAGTGCTGATATAAATAATTGTAATAAAATATATTTTCTCATTAGTACCCTTTAGTAAAAATTATCAAAATGGTCTTTAACTTCTAAAGAAGGCAGCTTCTGCCATAGTAAAATTCACATTCAGAACAATGAGTTATGTTCTTTTCGAATTGTCCGTTAATGATTTTATTTAAGTTCGTCTTAAATAGATTTTCATACTGTAATATTTCATCGAAGCTAAAGCTTTTTATAAATGGTTTTTCAGGATAACGAATAAAGAACAAAACAAGTTCTATCTCCTTGATCGACCTAAAATAATTTTTTACTAGAACAGAATAAAATCCCATTTGGATTAAGTAATCCGAAACTTTCTTCTCATACTCTTGGAGAATAAAAGTGTCAGTCTTAAAATCAACAATTGTAATCTTGTTTTCTTCTATTACGATGCGATCGATAATGCCGCATAAAAACTGATCGCCAAATTTTGAATTAATTTCTTGTTCAACAAGAAAATTTGGTTTTGAAAAAATCGTCTTAAATATTTCTGAATTAACGATTTTATTCAGCACTGAGATTAATTCGCTTCGAACCTCGGCAGCTGAAAACTCCCGATATTCAATCAATGAGCTATCAATGAGTTTAATTATCTCGACTTCGGTTATTTGATGAGAGGTGATCTTTTCCATTATTTGATGAACGAGATTTCCAAATCTTGGACCAGCCAAATTGGAATTTCCAGTGAGGTTCAAAGTCGGGTCTGAGCTTGAAAAATTTTCATCGAGGCCAATTTGATACTTAATTAAATATTTTGTCGGGCAGAGAGAAAAGGCATTTAACTGTGTAGCTGTGAAAAATTCACCTTTTGGCAAATCTGTTAATGCAGAAATCGCAATCTCTTTTGCCGAAGAAGCTTTTTGTTTCCCAATTGTTTCCATCTTCTTTGTTACTTTTTTAACAGCCGGATTCAAATTAACTTCAAGTTGAAAATTCCTCTCAAGTAACTTCGATTCTTTCTCAGCTAGATATATAGAACTCAGCTTAACATTGCGAGTAAGCTTACGATTAGTCCTGAAATCAGCTACTTCAAGTATCTCAAGAATTTTCTTCAACAGAGAATTCTGTGTAAACAACTTATCGTGGCCAGTTCCGGAAATTATCAAATAGTCTCTTGCTCTTGTTAAAGCTACATAAAAAACTCTTAGTGCTTCATTGTAATTATTTTGACTTTTGATGTGATAACCGAGAACAGAAGATTTAGTATGTATGTTTTCAGTTCCTGAGTTAATTTTAAATATTAATCCCGTGTTCTCTTCAACATCAAGCTGTCCGTAATTAAGTTGGTAGTTTTTGATTGGCATATCTGACCGCGGGATAATAACTACTGGGAACTCCAAACCTTTGGCTTGATGAATTGTAAGCAGTTTTACACTGTTAGACATTTCATTAATTGGAGCCTCACCGACCTCAGTATCCTCCTTCCAATTAAATTTTAAATATTCTGTAAAATCGAAAAGATCGGAAAATCCTTTCGCTTCAAACTCTCTTGCATTATCAAGAAGCTTCAGTACATTTGCATTGATTTGGTTTGCTCTTTGATCAGATGCAATCACACCCAAATAACCCGTATCATTTAATATGAGTTGAATCAAGTTTGGTAGTGTAATTCTACCAGCAACGTTTAAGTGCCGGTTTAATGAATCATATACATTCAAAACTTCACTTTTATCGAAGTTTTTTGCATACATAATAAATTTTTCGAACAGACTATCGCCATTTTGGATTTCGCTAATCTCAAATAGTATATTATCGCTCAGAGCATAAAATGGTGATCGCAGTACAGCTGCGAGTGCAACATCATTTTTCAAATCCGATAGGAATTTAAAATATTGGATCCAATCTGTTATTTCCTCAGTTTGATAATAACCTTTCCCTCCGGTGATAGTATATGGAATTTTTCTCTTCGCAAATTCACGTTCGAACTTTTTGAAAAAAGATTTTTCACGGAATAAAATACCTATGTCTCGATAATTTACTGATTGCTCGATTTCAGAATTCGCACTTTTATCTTTAGTAAATATTTTATATTCGCTGTTGACGAGCCATTCAATTTTATCCGCCACCTTTTCAACTTCATCCTCAATTGATTCGTTATTGATAAGCAGTTCAACTATTCCATTTGCGTTATTATTTCTTGCATGCACTAAATCAGAATATGAAACCTCTCCATCAAAATTTACGGCACTCAAATCAATATTATCTTCCATTAGTGATTTGAAGAAATAATTATTAAATGCAATTAAGTTCGGAAGCAATCGATAGTTTTCTGGAAGAGTGATAATTCCGGAAGTTTCGTTATTAATTAATTCAACTTTTTCATCATAGAAATCAAACTCTGCAATTAATGAATTAGAATTCGAAATTCCACTTTTGGCATTTTGAAAGACTTTAATGTCAGCGTTCCTAAAACCATAAATGCTTTGCTTCTCATCTCCAACAATGAATAGAAAATGTTCCTCGTCAAAATCATTTGTAATTTTTTTTAATATTGAATACTGAAGCTGATCTGTGTCCTGAAACTCATCTACTAAGATGTACTTTAACGAATTTGAGATTTCGTTTCGAACAATTTCATTATCTAACAGTCGATCAGTTTTAATTAAAAGATCATCGTAATCCAAAAACCCAAGTTTATTTTTTTCACTTTCAAAAATCTGTAAAGCTGAGTCATATATTTCAATGATCGCTAGTGTGAGAAAAAATCTTTTCCTTTCATTGATCTCATCATAATACTCCGCATTGATAAATGGTGAAAAGTATTCCATCTCAAAAAAAAGTCGTTCGATAAATTCATCAAACTCAGTACAATCGATTTTTCCCTTGACGAAAGATTTCTTTCGGATACCATCCCAATTTTTGACAAATACAATCTGATTTAATTCTGAAAGAAGAAGAAATACTTCTTGGAAGTTACGAACTTCAATGTTCTTTTTGACACTCGCGATCAGATCCGAAAGTTCCGCACTCATAGAATCAATCATAAAAGGCAAAACATTTCTCAGCTGGCTGACTAGATTTTGGACTCTTTTGCATGAGGATTCGCTTGAGAAATATTTTATGTATAGTTCATCAATCTTTTTATTGAAGTGTTCAAAGTCATTTTCATAGAGATTATCTAGCACTTTCTCGGTTAAATATCTTTTATTGATCATTCTCTCAAGCTTTTCGAAGAGATGCTGCTTCCCAAAAATTCGAAGCACATCTTTGACAATGTTCTCGCTCAACAAGTCTTTAACAGCTTTATCAACGGCAGAGGTAATTATTTCCTTTTTCTCTGAGTCTTCAATAATTGAGAATTGTGTGTCGATCTCAGCTTCAATTGGATATTTTTTTAGAATGTCAGAGCAAAAGGAATGGATTGTGGAGATCTTCGCGGTTAAAATTAAATCGCGAAATTTTTGAATTTGCAAGCGAAGCTTTTGAGGAATTTCACTCAATAAAAATTCATCAATATCATTTGAGATTTTTGCCAATAGTTCACCCGCAGCTTTTTCAGTGAACGTTATTGCTGCAATTTGATTCACCGAAATATTTTTGGAAATAACCGTCTCCAAAAACCTTCTCGACAAAATAAAAGTCTTTCCTGAACCTGCATTTGCTGTTAATGCAATATTCCTGTCAATGAGTAATGCTTTTTTCTGCTGGCTGCTTAAGGAATGTGCCACGAACTAATCTTCGGTTTGTGTTTCGGTGAAAACAGGAATAATTATTCTGACTATCGTTCCATTATTTTCCTTGCTTTCGATTTCAATTGTTCCCTCCATCTCATCAATTATTTTCTTAATCATCGACAATCCCAATCCCATTCCCTCGCTTTTCGTAGAAAAATTCGGCTCAAAAATCTTACTCAAATTTTCTTGAGATATCCCGTGCCCATCATCTTCAATATTAATAAAATTATATTTCACATCTTTAAAGAGCTTGACTTTTACAGTAGTACTATCCGCTTGAATAGAGTTTTTAAAAATATTTATAAAGATTCTCTTAAGCTCCTCACGGTCGCCGCTGATAAAAAATTGTTCATCCTTAACAAAATTAAATTCCATTTTGCATTGCGATGCAAACAGCGAAATTGATTCTTTTATAATTTCTAAAAGATCGCATTTTTCAACATTACGTTTTGGCATTCGCGCAAAATGAGAGAACTCGTTTGTGATTCGGTTTAACGCTTCAATTTGCTCAACTAAGCTAACTGATACTTTGCCAAACAGTTTCCCAAATTCTTTTCGGTTTTCCGTATAAAGAACTTGGAGATGCTGTAGAGACAATTTCATTGGCGTGAGCGGATTCTTAATTTCATGAGCAACTTGTTTTGCCATTTCCTTCCAAGCATACTCCCTTTCAGCTTGGGCTAAGTTTTTTCGGCTTTCTTCCAAGTCTGCGATCATGGAATTAAAAGCTTCAATTAAATCCCCAACTTCTCCTGTTTCATTTGTTGCAAGCTGAACCTGAAGATCACCCTGAGAGACTTTTTTTGTAGCTTCTGTTAAATCACTTATCGGCTTGGAAATTCTTTCAACAATAAAACTTCCAAAAATAAAAATAAGAATTAGCGTGAAAGAGTAAGCACCGAAAATAAACGCGTCGATTTGAGCTATTTCCTTTTGAATTTTTTCCTGACGATAAATTGTTGGGCTGGAAATGAGGATTTGACCAAGTCCCTCGACTGAAAATTTCTTAAATCCAACTAAGTATTTATAATCTCCAACGTATTCAAAATCAAATGAATAAGATTTATCATTCAAAAATAATTCATTATAAATCTCTGAGCTCATTCCCGCTTGGAAAAAGTTTAGATCGTAAAGTTTTTTCTGCGTAGAATAAAAAAGCCTGTCATTCACATAGACATTAAAATCAACTTGAAGTTTCTTTGAGATACGATTTAATTCACTCGCGTTTGTTGAAGATATCCCTTTTGAAAAAATATCCCCTAGATAAATTTCAATTACATCAAGATCCTTTCGTAATTCATTTCTTGTTGATTGATTCCAGCTTTCGAGAGAATTTTCACGATTATAATAAGCTAGTATGATTAAAGGGATTATCGTTACGATGAGCAAGCCGGCAAATAGTTTCGTTTTGAATCGAATGCGGAACCGATAACCCTTAAGGAATAAAGATACCGCTATCAATAATATAACCGTCACGGTAATTAAAAAATGAATAAAGATTAGCCTAAAAAAATTAAAAACATGCCACAGAAAACTTTTCTTTTCAACACTCACAGCAAGAATTTTTCCTACAGCATTCTCCTCGTAGAGGAGGTAGTATGTCGAATAAGATCGATTACCGAATTTTTCACTTGACCAAAGCTCATAACTACCAGATTCTATTGGCGTTTCGTTAATTTCTTTTGGAAGAGATCGTCTTTCTGGTATATCTTCTCCACGTACACGCACTAATTCATTTTTCCAAAAGGTATAGATCACTGCATCTGGAAGGAGTTCTATAGGATTTCGTTCCCTCTGAATATTTTTGAAAATCTTCGGTGTGCCTGATTGATTAAAATGTGCAGTTATTTTTCGATTGGAAGGTACTTCGAGCGTTAGAGCCGCAAATCCAAGAATTCTGCCATTAAAACGAATTGGCATGACGCCAAAAATATTATTCGGATACTGATTTTGATTTATAAAAATTGTGTGTTGTGAGATTAACCTCGGATCGAAATATTTCTGAAAATAATCTGTATTGTCAATTCCTACCCCAAATGAACCGAGTAAATTTCCGAATTTATTCAGTAACTGTAAATTTGAATTCACCCCCTCGCTGCTTAGAAGACTATTTACCCATAGCGTAAATGCAGTTAACTCAAAATTTTGTTCTCCATCACGTTTCAAAAACTCTTGAATGAGATCATTATTGTTTCCAAGACTAGTCAGAGTTTCATTCAATACAAAATTAGTTAATTGATCCTGCGGTCTTACTAATTCATAAGTAAGATTTCTTTGAAGTTCTCTTTCCAATAGATCGTTTTTCTGAAACAGCATGGATATGTCAACAAGTGAGGAGAATATTAATATTGAAATTATAATATTAAAATTCGCCGGTAATTTAGCTTGAAGAAATTGATAACTGAAAAAGGCAAGCAGCAACACAAATACAACAAGGAAGAAAAACGTAAACTGCCTGCTTCCATCAACAAGTAAAAAAATTATACATGCAATTATTACCAATCCTATTGAGACAAGAGATATATTAATTTGATTTTTAAATTCATGCCAGTGATTTACCCCACGAAATATGAAACTATACAGTATCAGCGAAGCAATGATCATGCTCGTACTGGTTAGAAACACATTTATATGCATCACAAGGAAAGGAAGACTTGGCAGAATTGATGCTGACTCAAAATATTTTATCGATGAATCAAAAACAAAACTACGTATTGCAGCACCAAATCCTCTTAGCAATAATGGAAATACAAGCAAACAGACAGCTCCCAAAATTGATATAAAAGTCTTCGAGAAATATTTCTGAGAAAGATCGGAATGATCAACTAACCACCTTCTGAAAAGCATAAAAACGTAAATCATGTTGATCAGCAAAGCAGAAGCCGTAATAAATAGTTCTCCTGGCGATTTAACAATCCCGAATCCAAATCTTGAAGCAAAATAGAGTGGATTGAAAAGTTCGCTCTGAATGAAATTGGATGGAAATTGAAAATAAAATAGAATAATCCGAATCAGCCAAATAAATGCTGTTGTGACTGCAATCTTCGAAAGTCTGGAATTGATATGCTGAAAATCTCTGATTAAAGAGAAGAAAAGAATTCCTATGAGCAATAAAAATAAAAGCTGCTGGAAATTGGAAAACAATTTTTTTAAATGCTCGATAAATGCTGACTTGGAAAGGTGATTAATATAAATGAATCCTGCTCTCGAGCCGTCAACATGATTGAGTTGCTGAGAAAATATTCTTCCATCTAAACGAGGAGATGCATTTTCAGACAGGTTAAGTGAAATTTTTGTTTCATATTCACTTGTAAAATCATTTTCCAATGAAGAGGCAGTAAAGTATTCATTTTTGATCGGGTAATTGTTTTCGATGTTTTCGTATCCGGCTAAGAAATAGCTATCCTCAAAATGCTCGAATATTTTTTTGTAGAAGGCAACAAACGTCCGAAAATTGCCTTTTTTAATTGTGATCAGACTATCTTGTGCCAAGAGTTTAACTGGAAAATCAAATGTGAAGAACTGGTTAGTCCAAGCAATCGGTTCATATTCATTCTTGAAAAATTGGTATCTATAATTTTGTTTTCTCTCTGCATCCTTCAATAATTCGAAGATGCTTTCCCTAGAATAGAAAAGTTTTGTTGTATCAGAAATAAGTTCTTTAAGTTCATCTGCAAGTTTGTCAGTATAAAGTATTAATTCACTTTCCCTGTCTTGAAATTCAATACAAATTTCCTGAGCAATGTTTCCCACTTTCTCAGTTGAAATTTCAGTCCAATTCTTGTCATAGTAATCTACAATCTTGGGGAAAACCAATGCACTAATAATCAATAGAGACAGAAAAAATAAAAATAGAATTGAAAACTTTTTATCTTTTGTAAAAAGTTTTGAGGGGCTGAATTTCATGCTCTCTCACGCTGTCGCAAAGTAATAAATCTTAATTTAAGTGAATCAAAATAAATGAAATTCATTTTAGAAAATTGAGCAAATTAGCTCGCTCATCAATTAATGGTGATTTGATTAATTTCCCAATTATCATTAGTCCAGCTTAAACCAATATAGACTTGAACAGTTTCTTTAACTCCCTTAAAGCTGTAAATAAGTTTTCCAGCGCAATAAGGCGTGAGAGAGTTTGTCAACCTAGTTGAAACTCTAAAATCTATTGGTCTATATATACTAAAATAATTCTGAAGCACGTAGTAGGCTTGATTGGATGAATAATATCCTCTTTCACCCGAATTCAAACTAATATAAATCTGTTTACCGAAATAATTGGCTATAGACGAAACGCTTCCAGCTTCAATTCCGGAAATAATGTTTTCGAATACCGGTGCCGGGTTGGGCTGCTGTGATTTATCCGGAATAATTTTTTGATACCTCGGACTGACATTCTGGCCGACGAGCTCACCATACGAGAATAAGGTCGCTGTAATTAAAATCAAAAAATATGTCGCAGATTTCTTCATTCTGTCTATCTTAAGTTATCATTTTTTTTCGAGAGAATAAACCAATCAAAATAAGAGACCCGAAGCATCGGGAAATGCTTCGGGGGGTTCTGAGTTGTATGAGAGGAGAGCTTTTATTTACTCTTTCTAACTCTTTCATTTAATTTAGATTTGTCAATCGGCTTACGTTCACCTTCGGTAAATTTGCCGGATTTTAATTCTCTGTTCCCTTCAACTAACTGATATGCCCAGTCGAAGACAACTCTTTCAGGAGTTAAAAGTTTAACTCTGAACTTTGCATAATGATTATCCCAAGTCCAAACAACATAAGTGTTTCCCTCTTTCAATCGGACATCTTTTGTAGAACTCCAGCCGGTTAAAGGTGCTTTTGATACATCATAAATGTCATAAGTTGGTCCCATATCTTGAATATCCGTATCGTCCCAAACAACCATATAATACGCGCCGCCGTCGTTATCAAAAAACATGTCCGAAGAATTATCGTCGTATGGTCTTACACCATAGGAAGAGAAATCATAACCTGAGTTATTTGGAAATCTTCTGAAATCAAAAATAGATTGATTAAATCCCTCTGGACGTGGAGTATCATAAATCACATCTGAAGAAAGCTCACTTTCGTTCCCGTCATAATCGAATGCAGTCACAGCATAGTAATAGGTTTTACCATTTCGTGCTCCATAGTCAACAAAGTAGTTGCTTCTTGTTGAACCTATTAATTCGTATCTACCATTGTAAGAATAACTGTAATAGATGTTGTATCCATCTAAGTCCCGTTCAAGATTGTGATTCCAATTTATCTCAACCCAGCTGTCGCCAGTTACAGTATAAAGTCCTCTTGGAGGTGCAGGTGGCGTGTAATCATGTCCACCGAAAAAGTCGTTTTCAATGTGACAGCTTGTGATTATTAAACTTGCCGCCATTGATACCAGTATGATTAACACTTTTTTCATGTTTGACTCCGTTTTCATTTACTGATAGAATTACAAAGTCAGTGCCAATAAAAATCAATTGAAACGACTAAAATTTTGAAAAAAACGAGAAAAAAATGTTAATAATTGTGGACAGTATTATCTTGAATTGGACAAGCTTGGATTGGCCTAATTACCCTTTCGGTATGAACAAACCTTCCTTCACGGAACCGAGCATCCCAGCACGTAAGACATCTTTATCAGCTTTAGATAAATTCCGTGTCATTTGCGGAGACAACATTTTATTATGCTTCACTTTGAAAAGA
>VGVX01000004.1 GCA_016873845.1 Ignavibacteria bacterium | reverse complement strand
GAATATCTAAAGCACATTCAAAAGGTAAAAGAAGCCGTTGATATTCCTGTAATCGCAAGTTTAAATGGAAAATCGCTCGGGGGCTGGACAAATTATGCAAAAAAAATCGAAGAAGCCGGTGCAAACGCTCTTGAACTAAATATATATTTTCTGGCTACAGATATTAATAAAAGTTGTTCAGAAGTCGACAAGATGTATGTAGACATTCTTAAAGAGGTGAAAAAAGCTGTAAAGATTCCGGTTGCAGTTAAGCTGAGTCCTTTCTTTAGTTCGGTTGCATCGATGGCAAAACAGCTTGATGATGCAGGTGCAGATGGATTAATTCTGTTCAATCGATTTTATCAACCTGACATTGATCTTGAGAATCTGGAAGTCGTTCCAAATGTGATACTCAGTACGCCCTTCGCTTCAAGATTGCCATTACGATGGATTGCAATTCTCTACGGAAGAATTAAAGCAGATCTTGCTGCAACTCGAGGTGTCATGTCGGCAGAAGATGTTCTTAAAATGATCATGGCTGGTGCATCTGCCACACAGATGTTCTCGACACTGGTTAAAAACGGAATTGGCCACATTGCAACTGTCTTAACTGACATCACGAAGTGGATGGAAGAACACGAATATGAGTCGCTTGAGCAAATGCGCGGAAGTATGAGTCATAAATCAGTTGCCAATCCGGCAGCGTTTGAACGTGCAAATTATATGAAAATACTGCACACCTATAAATGAAAGAGTTGTGAGAGGTTTTTAGGGTCTGAACTCTTTCCTTATGTTCTAAAAAGTTCTTTTTTATATACTTAAAATTAAAGAACTTTGGAAAGCAAAATTGTTATTAATTAAATTTTGCCGAATGTTATTTTCTGATAAATGGAAAGAATATTCGGGAGGTTTGTTTTATTACTAAAATTTTAGTTCATCTTAAACCACAAAGAGTTCTGGAGAAGATACTTGTTCCAACTGATCTCTCTGAACATTCTTTTTCAGCTCTCGAGATTGCATCCACTATAGCAGAAACCTTTGATGCAGAAGTTTACCTTTTGCATGTCATTGAACATCCCCCCATGGCAACAAAGAAAAATGAAAAAACCAAATCAGTGCGCGAGTATAAAAAAGAAATCCGTGATCAATTAAAAGGATTATCGCAAAAATTTCTTCCATATATTGAGAATGTTGATCACATTGTGATTCAGGGGAATCCTTATAAAGAAATATTAAAATATGTCGTTGAAAATGAAATAGGACTGATAGTTCTTGCTACTCATGGGAGAACAGGATTTAAGCATGTACTTATTGGAAGCATCGCAGAAAAAATTGTTAGGCACTCGCCGATTCCAGTCTTAACAGTTAAACCAACAGATGTCAGGGAAAAATTCTTAACCCGCGATGATGTTGAAAAGGAATTGCATTTAAAATATAAACGAGATGAATTTCTCGAACTATAAATTATATTACTGAATCTACAGAATGAGAGAAGAAATGAAAATCAAAAGAATTTTTAATTCGAATTTCATGGTGAGGAAAAACAAATATCTGTTTTTGCTATTCGCAATCCTTACTTCACTTATGTTTACCGTAAGCAATGCGAATGCACAGGAAAAAGAAGACTGCTTGATGTGTCACAGCGATCAAGAAATGACAATGGAAAAGAATGGTAAAAATATTTCCATTTTTGTAAACGATAATGTATTAAATCAATCTACTCATGCGAAGCTTAGATGTGTTTCATGCCACGTTGGTTTTGATCCGGAAAGTCTTCCCCACAAAGAAAAAATTGAATCCGTAGCTTGTATGAATTGTCACAAAAACGCACCCGTCAAACATCAATTTCATCCGCAGATTTTGAGAGCAGATGGCAAAAATGGCTCGCCCGCTGTATCGTGCAAAAGCTGCCATGGGCAGCATAATGTTTTACCTATACGCTCATCTAGATCTCCATTCAACTCTAAAAATCTTTTCCAATCTTGCGGAAAATGTCACATAGACGTTTCAAATAATTATGCACATTCAATTCACCATGTTTCATTTCAAAATGATGTCAAAGGTGCCCCGAATTGTCTAACGTGCCATAAGACTCATATCTCAACTTCATATATAAAGCAAGATTCCCTTAAAGGAAAAATTGGGCAGGAGAAGCTATGTCTCTCCTGTCATATCGATGATCCGGATGTAAGAAAGCGAGTAGCACCAACTGATGTATTTATTCAGGCTTATGAAAACAGTGTTCATGGTCAAGCTTTGATGAAAGGAAATGCGAAAGCAGCCAACTGTGTTGATTGTCACGCTTCTCATGATATCGTTAAGGGGAGTGATGAAAAATCTACTGTTTATAAATTTAATGTTGTTAATACCTGTGCCAAGTGTCATCCGAAAATCGCAAAAGAATATCTCGAAAGCAGTCACGGCAGAGCACTCGAAAAACGTAATCTCGATACACCAACATGTATCGATTGCCACGGTGAGCATAATATACTTCACCCATCCGATCCTAAAGCACCCGTTGCATTTAGAAATGTCTCAACTCAAGTTTGTGCACCTTGCCATAGTTCTGTAAAGCTCTCGGATAAGTATGGTTTGTCAACAAAGCGAACAACAACATTTAGAGATAGTTATCATGGATTGGCACTCCGAGGCGGTGACACTGAAGCTGCAAATTGTGCAAGCTGCCATGGCTTTCACAGTATTAAACCATCGACCGATTCTACTTCTACAATTCATAAATCCAATATAGTTAAGACCTGCGGAAAGTGTCATCCCGGAGCTAATGAACGATTTGCAATTGGTGCAGTTCACGTAACTTTAGAAAAAGAAGAAGAACCTGTTTTATATTGGATTGCTACGATTTATTTGGTGTTAATATTTACTACTGTCGGCGGTATGTTTCTCCATAATCTTATTGACTTTTTCAGAAAAGCAAAAAGAAAAAAAATGATCCAGCGCGGATTAATTAGAGTTGAGCATCATGGGCGACGTTTGTATCTGAGAATGACAGTCAATGAGAGGTTGCAGCATGTATGTTTGCTTGTTAGTTTCTTTACCCTTGTGATAACCGGATTTATGTTAAGGTTTCCAGATGCGTGGTGGGTTAAGCATATTCATGATATTTTCCCCGATTCATTTATTTATCGAAGCTTATTGCATAGAATAGCTGCGGTTGTAATGGTCGCGGCAAGCATTTATCATATTTTTTATTTAGCAGCAACAGAAAGAGGACGGCAATTATTTAAAGATCTTTTGCCAACATACCAAGATTTGAAAGACGCCATTGGTGTTATGAAATATAATCTCGGGTTCTCAAATGCGAAACCAAAACTTGATAGGTTCAGCTATATCGAAAAAGCTGAGTACTGGGCTCTTGTTTGGGGAACTATTGTTATGACAATTACTGGTTTCATAATGTGGTTTGAGAATTATTTTATCGGGATATTTACAAAACTTGGTTGGGACATTGCACGAACTATTCATTATTATGAAGCTTGGCTTGCATTTCTCGCAATACTTGTGTGGCATATATATTTTGTAATTTTTAATCCGGATATGTATCCAATGAACTTAGCCTGGATTAAAGGAACACTTTCAGAGGAGGAAATGGCCGATGAGCACCCTGCTGAACTTGAACGAATTAAACTACAAGAAAAAGAAAGTGGAAAAAGTGAAAGTTAATAGACGACTTAGCATAAATATTCACTACTTTTTACTGGTAATATTCTCATTTATTTTTATTTCGCTTGTACCGCTTTATGCCCAAGATAATGATGAATGTATGATGTGCCATAATGATAAGTCTCTTACGAAAAAAATTGGCACTCGGACACTATCACTATTTGTGGATGAAAAGAAAATACAAAACTCAACTCATAATTCAGTGCAGTGTGTTGAGTGTCATGCTGACTTAAAGGGTGCAGATATTCCTCATGAAGAAAACTTACAGAAGGTGAATTGCGGTTCTTGCCACAAATCCCAGCAAACTCTTTATGAAAGCTGTCTTCATGGTAAATCAAAAGCAAAAGGAGATGCTTTAGCTCCAACATGCAAATCTTGCCATGGTACGCATGAGATTTTAAGCTCTCGTAACTTGAGGTCAATAACTAATCCTCTTCAAGTTCCGGTTCTTTGCGGAAGGTGCCACAGAGAAGGTTCTCCGGTTCAAAGGCAGAGAAATATTCATCAAGATATGATCTTAGAGAACTACAGCGAAAGTATTCACGGCGAAGGTTTGCTGCGAAAAGGATTGATAGTATCTGCGACTTGTACATCTTGCCACACAGCTCATCAAATTCTTCCTCACACCGATAGTCGTTCGACTATTGCTAGAAGAAATATTGCAGAAACTTGTGCAAAGTGTCATATACAAATCGAGGAGGTTCATCGAAAAGTCATTAAAGGAGAACTTTGGGAAAAGGAGATTCACGTTCTCCCGGCATGTGTTGATTGTCATCAACCGCACAAAGTTAGGAAAGTTTTTTACGATCAAGGAATGGCAGACAGAGATTGCTTAAGATGCCATGAAAAAGAAAATCTTAGAGCGAAAGATGGAAGATCAATTTCAGTTAAGACAGATGACCTCTCACATTCAGCACATATTAAAACTGCCTGCAGTCAATGCCACACGGGTGTGACTCCATCGAAGCTCCGGCCGTGTGAAACTATTACGCAAAAAGTGGATTGCAGTTCGTGTCACACCGAAGTTGCAAATGAGTATCAAAAAAGTTTGCATGGGCAATTGTTTGCCAAGAATGATCCAAATGCACCATCATGTCTTGAATGCCACGGAACACACGGAATAAAAGGGAAAAGAGATTTCAAATCGGTAAGTTTCCCAACTAATATTCCCGGATTATGTGCCAGATGTCATCGCGAGGGAGAGAAAGCTGCAGTTCGTTACAAAGGTAAAGAACACGAAATTATTGATCATTATGTTGAGAGTATCCACGGTAAAGGTTTAATAAAGAGCGGACTGATTGTTACGGCAGTTTGTACCGATTGTCATACTTCTCATAATGAACTGCCTGCTAAAGATACTGCTTCATCTGTTAATCGGAAAAACATTGCAAAGACATGCGGAACTTGCCATCACGGTATTGAAGAACAATTTGAAAGAAGTGTACATTCACCATTAGTTACAGCAACCGAGAAGGATTTGCCGGCTTGCAGCGACTGTCATTCTGCACATAAAATTTCCCGCGCTGATTCCGAAGGATTTAAACTTACAATTATGAATCAATGCGGAAGGTGTCATGAATCTATTGCAAAAACTTATTTTGACACCTATCACGGAAAAGTTTCGCAGCTTGGTTACACGAAAACAGCTAAGTGCTATGATTGTCACGGTGCTCATGACATTCTACCAATAACAAATCCTGAATCGCATTTAAGCCGTGATAATGTAGTGAAAACTTGTCAAAAGTGTCACCCAGAAGCTAATAGACGATTTGCTGGCTATCTAACTCATGCAACTCATCATGATCCTGATAAATATCCATTTTTGTTTTGGGCTTTTTGGGGTATGACAGGTTTGTTGGTTTTTACATTTGTAATTAGTGGATTACATACAATTTTATGGCTCCCGCGATCTCTGAAAATGAAAAGAGAGATGAAAGCTTCCCAGAAAGAGAAATCCAATTGATCTTGGAGAAAGAGTTATGATGAAAGAAACGAACAATATTAAATCAACCCCACAGTTCGAAAGATTTTCAAGATTAGACAGAATTCTTCATGCTCTGATGATAGTGAGTTTTTTAAGTCTAGCATTAACCGGAATGACTTTGAAATTCTCATATACGGGATGGGCATCTTTTCTTTCCAAGATGCTAGGTGGATATGAATCTGCCGGATCCATTCATCGTTTTGCAGCAGTGATAATGTTTGGAGTATTTGTTGCGCATTTAATTCACCTTGGAAAAGTAAGACGAAAAAAATACAGTAGCTGGAAAGATATGATCTTTGGCGAAAACTCAATGCTTCCAAATAAAAAAGATTGGCATGAGCTTGTTGCTTCAATCAAATGGTTTCTTGGAAAAGGGGAGCGTCCAAAATATGGTCGATATACTTATTGGGAGAAATTCGATTACCTCGCTGTCTTTTGGGGAATGGTAGTGATAGGCTCAACGGGTTTAATTCTTTGGTTTCCAGAATTTTTTACTTTAGTGCTTCCAGGTTGGTTTATAAATGTCGCCACGATCATTCACAGCGATGAAGCTTTGCTGGCAACTGGATTTATATTCACGATACATTTTTTCAATACACACTTGCGTCCGGAAAAATTTCCAATGGATCTTGTGATTTTTACAGGTAGAATGCCTGTGGAAGAATTAAAACATGATAAGCCTGCTGAATATGAGGAATTGGTAAAAAATGGAGAGCTCGAGGAATATCTTGTAGAACCTTATCAGCCGATTGTAATTCACACGATTAAAATCTTTGCATGGACTGCACTCGGAATCGGTTTTGCTATGATACTCTGGATTATATACGCAATGATTTTTGCTTATCGATAGTTTTATTATATTAAGTCTGTAATTTGTTCTATTCATTGTATCGCTTAATTTAAGCTCAGTCGTAGAGAGGGATTTATAAAAGGTATTGAGCTTTAGAACTTTATTAATTGACATGAAGAGCTTTTGATTAAGAATCAAACTATTGTTGAGAGGATAGAATTTGGTTAAACAAAAATTTCCTGCTTATTTTTACAACCCAATTACGTTGGGTGGAGTAGTTATTTCGGTTGTCAGCTTTGGATTAATACTTTTTCTAATTGTTTTAGAAAGCTTAGCCGAAGAGCAAAAGCCATATATGGGAATCATAGCTTTTGTTATCCTTCCTTCTTTTCTTTTTATTGGAATTGTTCTCATCGGTATTGGAGTTTACCGCGAGTTCAGAAAAGAACAACTTGGCAAAAAGGTTATATATAAATATCCAAAAATTGATTTAAATGACCGAAGAACTCGAGCTGCTTTCTTAACGATCTCATTTGTAGGAATTGTGTTTTTAGCATTTTCTGCATTTGGAAGTTTTAAAGCCTACGAATATACTGACTCAGATGAATTTTGCGGTACAGTTTGCCATAAAGTTATGGAGCCTGAATTTGTTGCATACCAATCCTCCCCACATGCAAGAGTAGGGTGTGTGCAATGTCATATCGGTTCAGGTGCTGACTGGTTCGTTCGAGCAAAAATTTCCGGTGCTTATCAAGTTTATTCTGTTTTGTTCAATAAGTACAGCCGTCCAATACCTACACCTGTTGAACACCTTCGTCCGGCACAGCAGACTTGTGAGCAATGTCACTGGCCTAAGCACTTCTTCAGCGAAAAGCGCGTACAGTACACCAATTATATGTCCGATGAAAAAAATACTCGATTCGACATTGATTTAATTCTTAAAGTTGGCGGTGGCAATATTGATACAGGACCTACTTCAGGTATTCACTGGCACATGAATATTGTAAATGATGTCTATTACATTGCTTCCGACAAAAAAAGATTAGAGATCCCGTATGTAAGAACAGTTGGAAAAGATGGCAAAGTTGAGGAGTACTACAGCACTGATTCAAAACTGAATGAAGCAGAAATCAAAAAAGGTGAACTTAGAAAAATGGATTGTATGGATTGTCATAATAGACCATCGCACAATTATCATGCACCGGCTCCGTCGGTTAATCACTTATTGTCATTAAACTTAATTGATAAAAATCTGCCATTTATTAAAAGTCTTGCCGTAGAAGCTTTGGATCATCCATATACTAATAATAGAATAGCAATGGATAGCATTGCGATTAAAATCAGAGATTTTTATACAATCAACTACGCAGAAATTTCTAAAACAAGAAATAAAGAAATTGAACAAACTATTTTAGAGTTACAGCGTCTTTATTCAAGGAATTATTTCCCGGAAATGAATGTAAGTTGGACAAAATATCCTGAACATATCGGGCACATGTTTTCTCCCGGTTGTTTTAGATGTCATGATGGAAGACATGTAAGTAAAACGGGAAAGACCATTACATTTGATTGTAATGCGTGTCATTCAATATTAAAACAAAAGTTTGAAGATAAAGAAGAAATGGTATCAGTCAGCGGATTAACCTATACGCATCCAATTGATATTGGTGAGGCATGGAAAAAAATGATCTGCAGCGATTGTCATAATAAAAAATGAGGGAAAAATTATGAACGATAAGGGACATCTTCCGGAAGAGAGAAGGACTTTTTTAAAGTACCTTATTGGTGGAGGTTTGATAGGATTTGCGGGATCGGTACTCTACCCACTCTTTGCATTTTTAAAACCACCTAAGCAGGCTGATGTTGAAGTAACATCTGCATCTGCTGGCAAACTTTCGGAGTTTGAAAAAGGTACAGGTAAAATCGTCAGGTTTGGAAACAAGCCATTGCTTGTAATCCGAATGCCTAACGGAGAAGTGAAAGCATTTTCTGCAACTTGTACTCATTTTGATTGTACAGTACAGTATAAAAAAGATCTAGAAATAATTTGGTGTGCTTGTCACAATGGTAAATACGATTTGAATGGCAAAAACATTGCAGGTCCACCACCTCGTCCACTTGATGAATATCGAGTTGTGATGAAGGGAGACGAAATACTTATTTCAAAGAAAGCTTGAGGGAATTATGAAAAACTTTTGGAATAAGATATATGATTGGTTCAACAGCCGATTAGACTTGCAAGATGTAGTCGGCTTCATAGGAAAAAAATATGTTCCGGTTCATAGACATTCGGTTTGGTATTATTTTGGAGGAGTTTCACTTTTCCTTTTCATAATACAAGTGATTACAGGAATTTTACTTCTCTTCTACTATAAAGGAAGTTCCGATCTTGCATTTGAAAGCATTCAATTTATAATGTCAAAAGTTGAATTTGGCTGGCTGATTAGATCAATTCACAGTTGGGCTGCTAATCTTTTTATTCTTGCTGCGTTTATTCACATGTTCAGCGTTTATTTTTCGCGAGCATACAGAAAACCGAGAGAAATAACTTGGCTGACTGGAATGTTAATGTTTTTCCTCGCACTAGCTTTTGGTTTCAGCGGTTACCTATTACCCTGGAATGAATTGGCATTTTTTGCTACCAAAGTCGGCACAGATATCATGACTGCAATTCCATTTATCGGAACACCAATAATGGAATTCATGCGTGGTGGTGAAGATGTTACCGGCGCAACTCTATCGAGATTGTTTGGATTCCACGTTGCCTTGTTTCCTGGAATTTTCACTGTACTGCTTGCGGTTCATTTGATATTGGTACAGCGGCAAGGTATGAGTGTCCCAATTGATATGGAAAATATTCCAGCGGACGAGAAGAAAACAATGCCATTCTTTCCAAATTTTCTTCTAAGGGATTTATTGCTTTGGTTACTAGTGTTGAATGTTTTAGCTATACTTGCAGTCTTCTTTCCTGCCCATCTTGGGGAAAAAGCGGACATGTTTGCCCCTTCTCCTGAAGGCATTAAGCCTGAGTGGTACTTCTTATTCATGTTTCAAACTTTAAAATATATTCCGGCTCAGGTTTTGTTCATTGATGGAGAAATTTTAGGAATTCTGCTTTTTGGTGCTGCTGGTCTTTTATGGACGCTAGTCCCATTTTGGGATCGCAGAAGTGCCAAAGGGCAAAGCAGCCGATTTGTAACTTATCTCGGATTGTTCGCCGTCATTTTCATAATAGTATTCACGATAGTAGGGTGGTTAGCATGAAAACATTTATAACTATGATTTCCATATTCATCTTATTTCAACCGAATTTATTTGCTCAGGAAACTAAAGATCAATGTTATAATTGTCACTCGGCATTAGGTGATAAGGTATCCACAGGCTTTCAGAATGACATCCACTTTCAGAAAGGGATAAGCTGTGCTGCTTGTCATGGAGGTAACAGCAGGTCCGATGATATGAGTGTTTCCATGAGTAAATCGTCTGGATTCAAAGGAATTCCTAAGGGGAATCAAAAGTCAGAATCTTGTATCGTTTGTCATTCAAATTCAGATATGATGTCTAAATATGGATCGAAACTCGTAACCAATCAGAATGAGTTATTGAGTCGAAGTGTCCATGGCAAATCATCAATAAAAAGTAACGAAAATATCATTCAATGTATTGACTGCCATAGCGTGCATGGGATATTACCGAAAACACATCGCAGATCGAGTGTCAATCCGATAAATATTCCGAAGACATGTTCGAAGTGTCACGGCAGTGCAGTTTTTATGAGATTGTATAATCCATCACTCCCGGTAGATCAAAATGAAAAATATTTAACTTCGCAGCATGGTATACTTAATAAAAGAGGAGATTCAAAAGTTGCTGAGTGTGCAAGTTGTCATGGAAGTCATGATATTCTTTCTGCTTCCGATGTGAGGTCAAAAGTTCACCCAGTTAATCTGCCGCACACTTGTTCAAAGTGCCACAGTGATGCGAAATACATGAAAGGGTACAAAATACCCACGAATCAGTTCGAGAGATTCGCGAAAAGCGTTCATGGTAAAGCATTACTCGAGAAAAAAGACGCTTCTGCGCCTGCTTGTAACAGCTGCCATGGCAATCATGGTGCAATTCCACCAGGAATAGAATCAATATCCAAAGTCTGTGGTTCATGTCACGCATTAAATGCCGAATTGTTTTCTGTAAGTCCGCACAAAAAAATATTTGATGAACAAAAAATTCCGGAATGCGAATCGTGTCACGGGAATCACTACATTGAAACAGCCACGAATAAATTATTGGGAGTCAGTTCGGAAGCGGTTTGCAGTAAATGCCACACCGAAAATAAAAATGTTAAGGGATACAAAGTTGCTCGAACCATGAGATACTTGATCGACAGCTTAGACTCGGCGTCTAAATATGCTGATTCGTTGATTAATAGTGCAGAACAAAGAGGAATGGAAGTTTCTGATGCTAAGTTTAAGCTGCGAGATGCAAATCAGGCAAAACTCGAGGCAAAAACTATGGTACATTCTTTCGACGAGGAAAAATTCAAAGAAGTTGTTGAAGGGAAAGGTTTGGCAGTGACTAATTTTGTAATCGTTGAGGGAAAAGCAGCCTTTGATAATTATTTCTTCAGAAGGTATGGACTGGTAATATTTATCTTGATCATAACTTTTCTATCAATTGTTTTATACCTTTATATTAAAAAGTTGGATAAAAAGTATTTGAAAACTTAGAATTAAGAAAACACTTTATAATAGGAAATAATATCGAACATCGAAGTAATTAAAGAAGAGTTATTACTCTTAACATTGAGAGGAATGAAATGGAGAACATCTCTAACAAAAATATTGAGAAGCTGATTGATGCGATAAAAAGTCTCGATGAACGGATCGAGCGTATTGAAAAGCATATTAAATATGACAGCGAATCATCGATATCTGAACTTGAAACATCGGTGGAAGACACTAAAACCGCTGAAGAAAAAGAAGAAGCTCTTGAATATGCGATAGGCGGAAGTTGGTTCGCAAAAATGGGAATTGTTGTACTGTCAATTGGAATTCTCTTTTTTCTAAGCACACCATATGAAAACACTGCTTCTTATATACCAAGTTTGATAGGTTTTTTAATCGCTGGAATTATTTTCGGAGGTTCGTTCGCTATGCGAAGTGCCTATCCTCAAATATCCGGATATCTTCTCGGTGGCTCAATTATATTAGTATTTTTCTCTGTTATGAGATTGCATTTCTTCGGAGCTGAAAAGACGGTTTCTTCATTGGCGGTCATTGTAGTTTTATTACTTCTTGTTACTGCAATTCATATGTTAGTCGCGTTGAAACGAGATTCAATTCACTTTGCATATTGGAGTTTGCTGCTCGGATATGCAACTGCCTTAATTAGCGACTACGCTTATTTTATTTTCATCATGATCCTTGCAATGTCGACCATAGCTGTTTATTTAAGACTTAAGAAAGATTGGTCCAATCTTTTATTTTTCGGGATCTTTTTTTCGTATCTAACTCATTTCCTATGGTTTCTCAATAACCCATTTTTTGGAAGGGCAATCGAAGGTGTAAATCTTCCCTTGAATCTCTTATTCATACTTTGTTATGCGGTCATCTTTGCATCCGGAAATATCTTCAGAAAGAATGGCGTAGATGAAAATTATTTTGTAACTACAGCATCTTTTCTGAATGCTGGTTCAAGTTTTGCACTTCTTCTGCTTGTTACTTATTTAGCTCCTTTTGAATACAGCGGGATCTATCATTTAATTGGATCACTCGTTTACATGGCTTTAGCTGTTACTTTTTGGGTAAGAGAAAAAAGCAAAATGTCTACATTCGTTTATGCAATGACGGCTTATGTTGCACTCAGCTTCGCTATAATTTATTTATTCGATAAATCAGAAATTTTCATACTTCTTTGCTGGCAGAGTTTGCTAGTCGTATCGACTTCGGTTTGGTTCAGGTCAAAATTAATAATAGTTACAAATTTCGTAATTTATATTGGCGTGTTTATTGCGTACTTAATTGCTGTTCAAGATGTGAGCTTAGTATCAATCAGTTTTGGTATAGTCGCACTCTTAAGTGCGAGAATATTGAATTGGAAGAAGGAAGAACTTGAACTTCATACAGAACAAATGCGAAATGCATATTTAATCGCAGCTCTATTAATTATTCCGTATGCACTTTATCATTCATTCCCGGCGAATTATGTTAGTTATACTTGGTTGGCTGTCGGACTTTTATATTATTGGTTCAGCAGATTATTGGATAACAAAAAATATCGTTGGATGTCACTGGCGACTTTGTTAATGACCGTTGTATATGTTTTTGTATTTGCGATTACAACCAGCGAAACAGTTGATCGAATACTTGCCTTCGTAATTTTGGGAATCATTTTACTTTTGATGTCGCTGATCTATACAAAGAAGAAATTAAAAGCAGATTCTTAATTTCAGTGAATAATACAACCTAAGTTTTGTTGCTTGATCTGAATTAGTTGTAAACAGATAATTTCATCCGATAATAACTAATACCTTATATTTCCAAAACTTAATTACAGTGCTGTTTCCCTAGCTCCTAAGTTGGGAACTTTAAAATATCTCTTTGCTGTTATCTCTCATATTTTAGGAGAGATACATGAAACGAAGCTTCATTCAACTTTCGCACCTGCCAATCTTCACAGTCACATCAATATTATTTATTTCATTTATTTTTTATTCCTATTCTGGTGGAATTACGGGAATGACCAAAAAAAATGGTGACGGTTGTACCTGTCATGGTTCAACATCTACATCTGGAGTTAATGTAACAATTACCGGTCCAAGTCAAGTTGTTGTTAATACATCCGAGAATTACACCCTAACAATAACGGGTGGACCTGCTGTAAGAGGAGGGACAAACATTGCTGCATTGCTCGGCAGCCTCACTGCAGGGACTGGATTACAAAAAATTGGAGATGAATTAACTCACACCTCTCCTCGAACATTTTCTGGAGGTTCTGTTTCTTTTACCTTCTCGTATACAGCACCATCTTCTCCAGGCTCAGACACAATTTTTGCCAATGGCAATTCCGTAAATTTTAATGGGGGGAATGACGGAGATGCATGGAATTTTGCAGTGAATAAACCTATCAACATTATTACTTCTCTCGGTTCGGTCACCGTCAATTCCCCTAATGGCGGTGAAACCTGGTACGCAGGACAGGTTCGAAATATTACCTGGAGCAGTGCGAATATTACAAATGTCAAGATCGAATTATCAACAAATAATGGCTCAAGTTGGAATACAGTTACTGCAAATACACCCGCATCGACAGGAAGCTATTCTTGGACAATTCCAAATTCAGCTTCTGCACAAAGTAAAATAAAAATAAGTGACGTTTCTAACTCAATTATTACAGATGAAAGTAATGCAGTGTTTACGATTGCTTCTCAATTATGCAAAGATGTGAATGTAACCACTGGTTGGAATATCATAGCGGTTCCAGTTACTGCTGCCAACATGTCAAAAACTGGTTTATTCCCAACTTCTGCATCGCCAGCTTATGCATATGCAAATGGATATGTAACTTCAGATACACTTTCACACGGGAGAGGGTATTGGTTAAAATTCAGTGCAGGGCAGAATATTTCAATTTGTGGAACACCAGTTATTTTAAATTCAGTTCCTGTCGTAAGTGGTTGGAATCTGATAAGTGTTTACGAAAATGATGTTCAAGTAAGCCAAATAACTTCTTCACCGAGTGGCATTATTACTTCACCATTTTATGGTTACAGTTCAGGATATACAACTCCGACTGTGCTAAGCCAAGGAAAAGGATATTGGGTCAAAGTTAGTCAAAGTGGGAACTTAATTTTGCCGATAGGTTTGGGAAAACAGATTCAAGCATCAACCATGAAAGTTGATTTTGATAAGTTCGCTAAATTGATCATCAGCGATGCAGATAGAAATCAATTCATGCTTTACACTTCAAACGCACTGATTGATGAAAAAAGTTTTTTGCTCCCGCCAGTTCCTCCAACAGGAATTTTTGATGCTCGTTTTGCAAATGACAGATTTGTTGAGTCTATTCTTAGTGGTTCACAAAAGATTTCTGTAAATACATTTGCATATCCAATTTCTATAAAAACTGAGGGACAGCAAATAAGGATTAAAGATGTTATCAATGGTGAAATAATTGATGCAGTGTTGAGGGATGGGGAAAGTATTGAAATTCATAATAATCAGCTGAGTCAATTTATAATTGAATCAATTGAAACTCCAGCAAAGTTTGAGCTGATCCAAAACTTCCCAAACCCGTTTAATCCGGAAACCAATATACGCTATGAAATTCCTACTGCATCTCATGTAGAACTTTCGGTATATAACATTCTTGGAGAAAAAGTAGCCACGCTTGTTGATGAGTTTAAGGAAGCAGGAATATACCAGAGCACATTTTCAGGTAAAGATCTTCCGAGTGGTGTATATGTGTATAGGTTGCAAACAATAAATGGTGTAGTAAGTAAATCAATGTCATTTATCAAATAGACTTATTTCGAATGAATTATAAAAATGGGAAAAAGAGATTAATTGATATCCTTATATCACTTGGATTGTTAGTCATCTTTTTCCCATTCATTATTTTCGCAGCTGCGGTTGGAATTATAATTTTTAGAGGTACGCCTTTCTTTTCACAAGAAAGGTCTCTTTCATTTAAGCATAGACGATTTAAAGTACATAAGTTTAAAACGATCGCTTTAAATAGAATCAATGAAGGAAAAAGTATTTTCCTTAATTCGCCATATCATATTCCAAATAAATGGCTAAAATATCTGAGATCATCTGGTTTAGATGAATTGCCTCAGCTTTTAAACGTACTCAAAGGAGAAATGAGTCTCGTTGGAGCCCGACCGTTTTCAATTAATGATTTACATTTTTTAATGAAAAATGATCCTAAATATTATTTTGAAAGAGAAAAGTTGCGACAAGCACCCGGAATTACTGGTATTTGGCAGATTTACGGTGATCGAAGAATGGGTGCTGAGAATTTGTTGAGTCTCGAGAAGTACTATGAAGATAATTCTTCCTTCGCTATGGATATATTAGTACTTATCGAAACCTATTCAATTCTTCTTTTTGCTAAACACAGGAATTCAATTATCTCTCAATAAAACAATACAATTATTACTAAATTGTAAAAAATGAGCAGACAATTCTAGGCATTTGTTTCGATGCTCGTATCAAGATCGGCTTAAATACCGATTTATTAACGTCACCGGATGCAATACTTCTGCATTTGCACCGAATACTTTACAACCATATTTGATTTGACCGATGCAGCCTGGATTTCCGGTTAGAATGATTTCAGCATTTGTCACTCTCAGATTATTAATTTTTCTTTCGAGGATTTTCATTGAGTCGTCGAAGTTAACAATATTGTAAATTCCTGCTGAACCGCAGCACCAAGTGGCTTCGTTGAGGGGAATTAAATTTAAACCTGGTAATTTCTTTAGAACTTCTATTGGCTGGTTTGAGATTTTTTGTGTGTGTACTAAATGACAGGCTTCGTGGTAGGTAGCATTTATTTGCATTTCTTCGATATCTGAAAACTCTGCATGCAATTGTAAAAACTCCATCACATCCAAGACTTTATCAGAAAATTTTTTTGCAGATTGATAATAATTCGAATCGCTTTTCAAAATATGTCCGTACTCTTTCATAAATGCACCGCATCCGGCTGAATTTGAAATTAGATAATCGTAATCATACCGAGAAAATAAATCGAAGTTTTGCTTCGCAAGTTTGCGGGCGATTTCCATGTCACCGTTATGTGCCTGAAGCGAGCCGCAGCAGGTTTGCATTTTCGGAATAATTACTTCACAGCCAGTCCTCAATAATACTTCAATTGTATCTTTGTTTATGTCCGAGAACATTATGTTCATCAGACAGCCTGTTGGGAACAAGACTCTAAATCTTCTCTTACCACGCGGACTTATTCTTTCTTGAAAAATTTCATCCGAAAAAAATGAAGAAATTTGCGGAGAGAGTTTCTCAGCCCTTGAAATGCTTTTAGACAACAAATTTAAAATGCCAATCCAGTTCACAAATTTTTGTAATCCACTTCGCTGATAAAACCGTAAGCATCGAGCAATAAATTTTAGGCGTGAATAATCTGGAATGATCATTCTGAAGAAAAATTTCTTGATGAATCTATTTAAACCTGGTGTAAACTTTGAATTTTCAATTTGAACTCGTGCAGCTTCGACCAGCAAACCGTACTTTACTCCAGCCGGGCATGCAGTTTCGCACGCTTGACAGTCGAGACAGAAATTCATCTCAGCCGCAAAAGTTTCTGTAATTTCTAATTCACCCTGTGCGACTGCTTTAATTAAACGAATTCGCCCGCGCGGAGAAGACTTTTCGTCATAGGTCAAATTATAAGTTGGGCAGGACTGTAAACAGCTTCCGCAATGAATACATTGTGCAATTACTTCATCACTTGGAAGGTCAACATTTTGGAAGAAACTAGATTTATTATTTTGCATTAACTTTTTTACTGAATCCAGTTTCGTAGTATATATCTTTAGTGGTTACTTGAACATAAAGGAATTCGCTGTCTTCAATAAGCATGATCTCTTTTACGAGCTCAACATTATCGTAAGAAAATATTTTTGCAAATTCTTTTATTTTCCCTTCGTTACAGAATTTATTATAGTGAAGAATAACACGTCCAAGTTCATCGACAAAATTTTCTGTAACAATTTCCCCTAGATTAATTCCAGAATCAACTCCAATTTCAGAGAATTTTATTGGTATATTGTTTTCGTTATATTCAGCCCGAAAGATAATCCCTTTAACGTCATTAGCTTTTTTGAAAAAAAAGAAATCATCCCAACTAAAATTATCTGGATTTAAGAATCTTTCAAAATCATCAGGTGGAGAGGGAAGCTCAAAGCGTGGTTGAAAGAAAATCGTGCGATAGCAATCATTAATTGGGACAAGAGAAAATGGACGCTTTGCAATAGATTTCAATTTCGACTTTTCAAAACAATAACTGAAATATTCTCTTTTTTGTATTTCGGATTTGGATATAAGTCCTTTAATATTTTCAAAAACCGAGTTTTGCAGATCCTTATTTAATTCCTCCATTAAAAAATAATTTGCTGAATCAGATTTGATCAAGGGGGGGAATTGACTGATTACTTTTTTATACCAAATTTGTTTATTGAAATATTTTTGAAGAAGCGGTTCATTAAATTCATATCCATAGAGGGCAAGAATTTCTGCTTGCAAAAGTTTTCTTTCGAACGGGAGTAGTTTTTTCAGCTCTTCCTTCGAATATGTTTTGAATTGTTCATAATGTTTGATGCTGAATTCTTTTTGTGCGAATGACAGCCCAACTGAAAAAAATAAAAAGTAGCACAAATATTTTTTCATCAATTCTCCGAAAACTCCTTAATATCTTTTTTTTGTCTTGGCAGTGTACCTTCGCACTTCGGTTTTACAGAGAAGATTTTTCCTGGATTAAGAATGTTATTTGGGTCCCAGCTTGATTTAATTTTTTTCATAAACTGAAGTCCAGCAGAACCAACAGCTGCCTCGAGGAATTGACTTTTTGAAAGACCCGTACCATGTTCGCCCGTAATTGTTCCTCCAAGCTTGATCGCAGTGTTGAAAATTTTTTCAAATGCCTTTTCTGCTTTGAGTATTTCAGATTTATCTCTCTCATCTGTTAAGCATGTCGGATGAAGATTCCCGTCTCCGGCGTGACCAAAGTTACCGAGCAAAACATTTTCTTCATTCACTATTTTTTGGATCGCTTCAAGCATTTCTGGTAATTTACTTCGCGGTACTGTCGCATCTTCGAGAATTGTAGTTGGCTTTACCCGAGCCAGAGCTGAAAACGCTGATCGTCTCGCGGTTTTCAATTTGAGAGCTTCATCTGCAGTTTTGGCAATTAGAATTTGTTCTGCATTCTGTTTCTTGCAGATCTCTTGGATGATATTGGAGCTTCGATTAACTTCGTCAGTACTGCCGTCAATCTCTATTAATAGCAATGCTTCGAGATTTGTATTCAGTCCAAGGCGAGCATAATCTTCAACACATTTAATTGTAGTATTATCAAGAAATTCTACCATTGAGGGAATTATTTTTGAGGCAATTATTTCAGAAACTACTTGACCGCTTTTAATTGTTGAATCGAAAAAAGCGAGAATGGTTTTTGAGCTTTCAGGTCGTGGGATAAGTCTCAGTAAAATTTTAGTGAAAATGCCAAGTGTCCCTTCACTGCCGATCATCACGTCACGCAAATTATAACCGGCAACATCCTTAACGTTTTTCCCGCCGGAAAAAACAATCTCGCCCGATGGAGTTACCATCTCCAGACCAAGAATATAATTTTTTGTAACGCCATATTTTAATCCGCGGAGTCCGCCGGCATTTTCTGCAACATTCCCCCCAATTGTACAGAACTTCATACTTCCTGGATCAGGCGGGTAAAATAGTCCTTTCTTCGCTGCTTCGATGTCGATTAATTCAGTGATCACTCCAGGCTGAACAGTAATCGTTAAATTTGATTCATCAAATTCGAGAATTTTATTCCAGCGTGTCATTACTAAAACAATAGAATCATCTGTGGGAATGCTGCCGCCGCTGAGTCCTGAACCAGCACCGCGAGGTACAACAGCAAATTTCTGTTCATTGGCGAGAGTTATTATCTTCGATATCTGTTCAGCATCTTCAGGGAAGACAACAGCATCGGGATATTTTTCAAATAGAGGAGTTGCATCGTAAGAGTAACAAATTTTATCTTCCTTTGAGGTCGAGAAATTGTTCTTTCCGACGATTGATTCGATTTTGGATAAGATTTTGGAATTAATCATCTTTCACCATTTCCTACAAACTTAAAGAAAATGTAAAAGAGATTGAAATCTATGATTACAATTATTATTCACATATTCCTTACAAAAATTCGGATAAATTAGTGAACTATTATCCAACTCAGATTGTTGTAATTCACGACTGACATCGAAAAATATTTAAGAATCATTGCCTTGCATAGGAAAAACATTTTTATTTATATTAGCACAGTAACACAAGAATCGCAAGTTGACTAACTTGGAAGAGTTTTATGAAAGATATTGAACAAAATTTACAATTAGATACCAACGTATTAAATGATTTTGGATTGGACGTTCATAAGAACACACTCCAAAAATGGTATCAATTAATGCACTTAGGAAGAATTCTCGATGAGCAAGCGTCAAAGTATCTGCGGAAGTCGATGGGTTGGGGTTATCATGCTTCCTTTGCCGGTCATGACGGCATTCAACTGATTCTCGGTTTAGCATTCCGTCAGAATAAAGATTTTTTGTTTCCCTATTACAGAGATATGCTCACGACCTTAGCGGCAGGTTTAACTGCTGAAGAAATTATTTTGAACGGTCTATCAAAGGCAACTGACGTAGCAAGCGGCGGACGGCACATGAGCAATCATTTCGCAAAACCTGAAATAAGAATTCAGAACGTTTCGTCTTGTGTCTCGAATCATGCATTACACGCTGTTGGCGTTGCACGTGCAGCAAAAACGTATGGGGGAAATGAGATTGCTTATTTCAGTTCAGGTGAAGCTTCTACAAGCGAAGGATATTTTTATGAAGCAGTGAACGGAGCAACAAGAGAAAAACTCCCTGTAATTTTTGTTATTCAAAATAATAAGTTTGGCATCTCAGTTCCGATAGATGTGCAATCGGCAAATCCTCGTATTTCAGATAATTTCCGCGGATTTAAAAATCTTCACATTGTTAATGTTGATGGCACAAACGTATTCGACTGTTGGAAAGGCATGCAAGAAGCAATTGATTATGTACAAGATGGGCATGGACCTGCAATGGTTCATGCAGATTGTGTGAGGATTCATGCACACAGTAATTCAGATAAGCATGAACTTTATAGAAGCAAGGATGAGATTAGTCAACTTTCTAAGTTTGATCCATTACCGAAATTCAGAAGTTATCTTTTACAAAATGAGATTTTTACAGAAGAGGAATTAACAGAAATTGAATCCTTCAATCAAAAAGAACTTGAGACTGCAGCACGGCTGGCGGAATCCGCTCCGGATCCTGATCCGAGTACGGTGATGGATTTTATTATCCCAAAAGAAATTGAACATTGCCCCGCTCATGAAATTGAATCTTATGAGCAAGCTGTTCCTGATGATAATGCACCTAAAATGACTCTTCGTGAAGCAATTAACGAAACTCTGAAACAAGAGTTTAGGAATAATCCAAATACATTTCTTTGGGGACAAGATGTAGCTTCAAAAGATAAAGGCGGAGTGTTTAATGTCACAAAAGGGATGCTGAAAGAATTTGGTGAGAAGAGAGTTTTCAATGCTCCTCTTGCAGAAGATTTCATCGTTGGTACAGCTGAAGGTTTTTCAAGATATCGCGATGATATTGTAGTAGTTATCGAAGGTGCGCAGTTCGCAGATTATTTCTGGCCTGCAATGGAACAATTGATCGAGTTATCACACGATTACTGGAGAAGCGTAGGTAAGTTTGTTCCAAATGTCGTTATTAGATTGGCTTCCGGCGGTTATATAGGTGGTGGATTATATCATTCACAAAACCTCGAGGCTGTATTAACAACTTTGCCCGGTTTGAGAGTGTTAGTGCCATCACACGCAGATGATGCAATGGGAATGTTAAGATGTGCAATGCGAAATCGTGGTGTGACTTTATTCTTAGAACCAAAGTTTCTTTACAATCAACCGTTTGCATCATCACCAAAACCAAGCAAGCCGCTTTGTTTTCCTTTCGGTCATGCAAGAGTGCGAAGAGCCGGAGAAGATCTCTCAATCATAACTTATGGTACGACAGTTCATTGGGCTCTTCGAGCTGCAAATAAACTGAAGGATGAACATGGATTGAACATTGAAGTTTTGGATTTGAGGAGTCTCGCTCCCCTAGATAAGACTTCAATTTATCAGACTGTTAAAAAAACTGGCAAAGCTTTAATTGTGCATGAAGACAAATTAACAGGCGGATTCGGCGGCGAAGTTGCAGCATTGATTGGTGAATATGCCTTCGAGCATTTGGATGCACCGGTTATGAGAATTGGTTCAAAGGATATCCCTGTAGCATTCTCAAAAATTTTAGAATCAGCAACATTACCGCAAGTTGAAGATGTATATAACGCAGCATTGAAATTAGCAAAGTATTAAAAGACACAAGCCCACATAAAACCTCCCAAACCTGCCTGTCTCTTCCAAAAGAGGATGGCAGGCAGACATAAGGCGGATCGATTTCGGTTCGCCTTTTGTATTTTAATTCCATTTTTTTTTAATATTTATTACAAGAAATATTGACTTTAACTTTCCAATTACAAATATTAAAAAAGAATTTATTTGAGGAAACCTTTTTTGACAAGTCTTTGTTAAGGGTGTCAGTTAGAACCTTTTGGCACCAATTGGTTTAATAAATTTTAGTTTTGCACGTATAAATAATTGTGAGAATACTGAACAATAAATGAAAAAAACTACTCTCGATTACCTGCTTAAAGTACGCATACCAATCGTGATTTTTGTTGCTGCCCTAGCGTTCATGCTTACTTACTACGTCTCACGTCCAGAAAGAGATAGCATCGGATATGCCCCTCAACAGCCAATTTCATTTTCACACAAACTGCATGCCGGCGAAATGTTGATCGATTGTCAGTATTGCCACACAGCCGTCTCGAAATCTCGATTTGCCACAGTTCCAGGAGTGAGTGTTTGTATGAATTGTCATCAAGTTGCAAGGAAAAATAAAGAAAGTATCATTCAACTAACAAAATACTACGAAGAAGATAAAGCACTGACTTGGAAACGCGTTCACCGTGTGCCAGATTATGCTTATTTCAATCATAGTGTTCATGTAAACAAAGGAATTGATTGTGCAGAATGTCATGGCAGAATTAAAGATATGGAAGTTGTGCAGCAAGTTTCATCATTCACGATGGGCAGCTGTCTTGATTGTCATCGGAATGCACACGAAAAACTCCCTGGATTGAAAAAAATAAATGAAGGACCCGAAAACTGTTTTGCGTGTCACAGGTAGGAGATTTAATGGAAAAAAAAGTTACTGAATATAACCGTTTTGATTTTTTCTCGAAAATTATTAAAACCCTTGGAGGTTTATTCCTCCTTCTTGCAATCCCTAAAAAAATATTTGGTAAGCCAATTGACCGATTAAATCAAGTAGAGTTTAAAGAACACCCGAATTCGGTTAAAAGGAGGAAGTAAGGTAGTTGATGAGTAAAAAACCTTCAGAGCAAAATTCTGTAAATTCGCATTGGAAAAGTATTGGTGAGTATCAAGACTCAAGTTCAATTGTTGAGATAAAGCAGAATGAATTTATAAATGGTGCGACTGATGAATTCGATGTTTCCGAATTACCAATTCTCTCCCGCAGGAAATTTTTAGCATTATTATCCGCATCGGCTGCAGTGACCGTTACAGCATGCACCGATTACAGAGACAAAGGAGAGATTGTTCCTTATACGAACAAACCCGAAGAAATCACGATTGGCAAAGCAAATTATTATGCTTCGACATGCAATTTATGTAAGCAAAACTGTGGAATTTTAGTTAAGACTCGCGAAGGCAGGCCAATAAAGATCGATGGGAACCCAGATCATCCAGTTAATAAGGGAAAGATCTGTAATAAGGGCCAAGCAAACATTCTAAATCTCTACGATCCGGAGAGATTAAGACATCCAATTGAAAAAGCAACGAATTCTTCATTCATTGAAAAGAATTGGGAAGAAGTTGACAAGAAGATCATCGAAAAATTAAAACAATCTGTATCAGCAAATAAAGAAATTGCATTAGTAGCTCACACGAATTATTCACCCTCAGCCAAAAAGCTTTTTGATGGATTCGTAAAAGTTTTTCCAAATGCAAAGATATATACGTACGAATTGTTTTCGGAGGCAAACAAGCTTTTAGCATGGCAGAAATGTTATGGGAATTTGAATTTACCAGTTATACGCTTAAATGAAGCAAAAATAATTTTATCTCTTGATTCAGATTTTCTTGCAACGGATGGCAGTGTAATTGAAAATATTCGTCAGTTCACTCAGCAACGCGATATCGATAGTCCAAATGATTTCAATCGCTTGTATGTGATAGAGGGAAGAATGAGCTTGACTGGAATGAATGCTGATTATCGTCTGCGGTTGAGACCTGATTTCCAATTTGAATTTGCAATGAGCTTGTTGAGTGAACTCGTTCTAAACCGAGGGCTTCGAACAAATGGAATTGATTCATCGGTTCTTAGTGAACTTAAAAAATATTCTTTGATTGATTTCGTTAAAAAACATTCGTTTGATCCGAATTCCATCAATAATCTTGTCGGAGATTTGATAGCTAATCAGGGCAAATCAATCATATTGGGAGGAAACAGTTTAAGTGAGCAAACTCATATCGTTCTGAACATTTTAAATGATGTATTAGGAAGTTCCAAACTCTATGATGAGAAATCTTCGCAGATGAGTTTTCAGCTGGAGACTTCCAGTAATGATATTAATGGACTTGTACAAAAAATGGGCAAAGGCGAAGTCGGTGCAGTAATATTTTACGATACTAATCCAACTTATCATTTCCCAAGTCTAGATTTTGCAAATCAATTGAAGAAAGTTGGAATTTCCATTGGCTTAACAGAAAGTAAAAATGAAACTTCCGAATTATGCCATTATGTTCTGCCAATAAATAATTTATTGGAGTCATGGGGAGATTATCAAACTCGAAGCGGTATAATCAGTCTGCAGCAACCAGTAATTTCCCCGATTTATAAAACTCGGCAAAAGGAATCAATTCTTTTAACATGGTTGACTGGTTCCTTTGATGAAAAAAACTATCATGAATTTATCCGTCAGCGATGGGAAAAAGAGTTTTATCCATCGTTGAAATTGCTCTCTGATTTCACCTCTTTTTGGTATGCATCACTGCACGATGGAATCGTAACTGTTACTGAAAATAAACCTCAAACAAATAAGTTGAGTATTAGTAGTGATAGTTTATTTACCCGTGAAGTAAAACAAAATAATTTCTATGTTCATTTAGTAGAGGGGCAAAACTCAAGTGATGGAAGGTTCGCAAATAATGGCTGGCTTCAAGAAATTCCGCATCCTGTTTCAAAAATTGTTTGGGATAATTATGCAGCCGTTTCACCAAAAACTGCAAAGGAATTTAAGCTTGAAGATAATGATGTAATTGAGATCGAATCCGATGATAAGAAAATTTCTGTTCCATGTTTTATTCAAGCAGGACAATCTGATGGATTGATTTCAATTGAGCTTGGTTATGGGAGGACTGTCTGCGGTGAAGTTGGTAAAAATGTTGGAGTAAATGCAAATGCATTGATTAATTTTAGTGACAATTCGCCAATATTTTATTTACCTGCCTCGATTAGTAAAACTTCTCGTAAGTACAACTTGGTTACTGCACAAGAGCATCATGCACTCGATGATGAATTCGTAAAAGATATTCATCGAAAGCGAAAAATAATTCAAGAGGGAACAGTTCAGCAGTATTTGAATGATCCAAAATTCATCCAAAAAGAAAAACACGATGTATTCAGCATCACAAATGAGGTTGAATACAATGGCTTAAAATGGGGGATGGCAATCGATCTGAATAAGTGTATTGGATGCAGCGGTTGTGTGAGTGCTTGTATTTCCGAAAATAATATTCCTGTTGTAGGAAAAGAGCAAGTGGAAAAAGGTCGTGAGATGCATTGGATGAGAATTGATCGGTACTACTCCGGGACTCTTGACGAACCAATAGTCAGCAATCAGCCGATGCTTTGTCAGCACTGTGATCACGCACCATGTGAGAATGTTTGCCCCGTTGCAGCAACTAATCACAGTCCTGATGGATTGAATCAAATGGCATACAATCGTTGTGTTGGAACAAGATATTGCTCTAATAACTGCCCTTACAAAGTTCGCCGATTCAATTTTTTGGATTTCCGAGAGACCTTCGAAGAAGGATATTATTCTCAACAGCCAATTAGCTTGTTGAACAATCCTGAAGTTACAGTCAGGTCACGCGGTGTAATGGAGAAGTGTACGTTTTGTATTCAGAGAATTATGGAAGCTCGGCAAATTGCTGTTGAAGAAGGAAGAGAACTAAAAGGAATTGATGTAATGACCGCATGTCAAGTCGCATGTCCATCGCTGGCAATTGAATTTGGAGACGTGAACGATCCAAATTCAATCGTATCAATGCTGCGTAAGCATGAACTCGGTTATCATGTTTTAGAAGAAATTAATGTCCGGCCTAATGTGACATATATTGCTAAGTTACGAAATACTCATTCGGAGGAAGTTTAGTGCGAAGTATTGATTATTCAATTGAACCATCAGTTGTAGAAGGCAAACCAACCCTCGCAGCAATTGATGATGTTGTTACTCGTCCTCTCGATACTAAACCGACCACTTCATGGTATGTTGCCATTTCGATTTCAGGTACCATGCTGCTTGTTGGAATAATAAGTCTTGCTGTCACTTTTATTTTTGGTGTTGGTGCTTGGGGTGTCAATCAACCGGTTGGATGGGGATTTGACATTGTTAATTTTGTTTTTTGGGTTGGAATCGGACATGCAGGTACACTGATTTCAGCAATTTTATTTTTACTTCGGCAGAGATGGCGAACAGGCATCGCACGTTTTGCCGAAGCGATGACAATATTTGCAGTTATGTGTGCAGGATTATTTCCATTGATCCACACCGGTCGCCCATGGCTGGATGGATATCTGATGCCATACCCAAATCAACATTCATTATGGGTGAATTTTACTTCGCCGTTACTTTGGGATGTTTTTGCGGTGTCAACTTATTTTACTGTTTCACTTATCTTTTGGTATGTGGGATTAATTCCAGACTTTGCGACTTTGCGGGATCGAGCAACAAGTAAAATCAAAAAAATAATTTACTCCATCTTTAGTTTGGGTTGGAGACATTCAAACCGGCATTGGCAGCATTATGAAATGGCGTATTTGATTCTGGCTGGATTCGCAACACCGCTAGTTCTCTCGGTTCATACAATAGTGAGTTTTGATTTTGCAGTTTCTGTGATCCCAGGTTGGCATACAACGATTTTCCCGCCATACTTTGTAGCAGGAGCTGTATTCTCTGGATTTGCTATGGTGCAAAATATGCTGATCCTCATAAGGAAAATTTTCAATCTGAAACACATCATAACACTAGATCATCTTGAAAAGATGAATAAAGTCATGCTGACCACCGGATTAATGGTCGGCTATGCTTATGCAATGGAATTTTTCATCGCATGGTACAGCGGAAATGCGACTGAGCAATTTGTTTTTTTGAATCGGGCTCTCGGTCCATATGCTTGGGCTTATTGGATTATGGTCAGTTGTAATGTATTAATTCCACAATTCTTCTGGTTTAAAAAATTGCGAAGATCGATTGTTGTGATGTTCATTATTGGTGTGCTTGTGAATGTCGGAATGTGGTTCGAACGATTTGTCATTGTAGTCACATCGCTATCACGTGATTATCTCCCTTCAAGCTGGGGGCATTACATACCTTCAATTTTTGATATAGGAATATTTATTGGAAGCTTCGGATTGTTTTTCACTTTGTTGTTATTATTCATTAAGACTGTGCCGGTTGTTTCACTTTCCGAAGTGAAAGCTGTAATTGATGGTGCGCAGCCAACGCATGGAGGTCGACACTAATGAATAATAAAACTTTATATTCGGTTTCAGGCTTATTTAATACTCCAAATGAAATTATTCACGCTAGTGAAGAAACAGTAAATGCAGGTTATAAAAAATTCGACGTTCACTCTCCATATCCACTACATGGGATGAACCAAGCGATGAATTTAAAACCCTCGAAACTTGGGTTTATAACATTAATATTTGGATTATCTGGAGCTGCATTTGCACTTGCATTTATGTGGTGGGTGAACGTGATTGAATATCCTCTTGTAATCGGAGGCAAACCATTATTTCAGCTTCCAGCGTTCATTCCTGTGACATTTGAAGTCACTGTGCTTTCAGCAGCGATTTTTACTGTCGTCGGAATGTTGTTCGTCATGTTTAAATTCCCTAATAATTCTCATCCTCTGCACGATACAGATTATATGAAAAAAGTTTCTGCAGATAAATATGGATTAACAATTCAATCGATAGACCTGCAGTTTGATGAGAATAAAGTAACATCATTCCTCAAATCACTTGGGGCAAGCGAGGTTTTCTCAATTCATTACGATGGAGAGGAACTCCGGACTGATAACAAGATTTTCAATCCAAAGTTTATTTTGTTTCTTATTGTTACGGCTGCTGTTGTTTCAGGTGCAACTTACTTTACTTTGAATAAATTATTATTCATGTCTCCATTTAATTGGATGGTGGAACAAGATCGTGTTAATCCACAATCGAAGAATGAATTTTTTGCAGATGGATTTGGAATGCGTGAACCTGTTGAGGGAGCCATCTCGCGCGGTTTCACGCCTTACAAATTTAAAGGTCAGCCGGAAAATGCTGCGAGATATCTAATAAATTCTTTACCGATGACTGAAATTAATTTGAAAATCGGTAAAGAGAAGTTTGAAATATTCTGTTCGCCTTGTCATGGAAATTTTGGTAAAGGAGACAGCAGACTGAAAGGACAGTTTCCGAATCCGCCTACTCTTCATTCGGAAAAAGTAAGAACTTGGAGCGACGGAGCTATATTTCATGTAATAACAGACGGGCAGAACGTGATGCCTTCTCACGCTCAGCAGATTTCAATCGAAGAACGCTGGGCTGTTGTAAATTATATTCGTGTCTTGCAGAGTGCTGTCAATGCGAAAGAGAGTGATTTAAAATGAATAACGAAAATTTTACTGTGAATTATGAACACAAAAAATTACATGGTTCAGTCACTCGAATTGGATTTTTCCTTTTAATAACCGGATTGCTAATTGTAATCGCTGGGGCGTTAGTCGATCAAACCAGAAATGCATATTCGAATTTAATCACATTCATGTTTTTATCAAGCATTGGTATAGGTTCATTGTTTTTGGTTATTCTTGAATACATCGCTGGTGCAGTCTGGAGCACTCCAATGCGTCGGGTGAGTGAATTCTTTGCCTTCTCAATTCCGTTTTTAGTTTTATTCGGACTTCCGCTATTCTTTAATTTACATGATCTCTTTCATTGGACACACACAGATGCAGTTGCTGCGGATAAAGTTTTGAAAGGTAAATCCCCATATTTAAATGAAACGTTTTTTATTATAAGATTTGTGTTTTTCTTCGCTATTTGGACAGCTTTTTATTTCTTCATTAAAAGGAATTCTGAAAAGCAGGATAAGACAAAAGACCAGTCTTTAACTAGGTGGAATATCAGGATTTCTGGATTCTTTATTCCTGTATTTGCAATTACTCTTTCATTCTTTGCGATTGATTGGCTGATGAGTCTTGAACCACATTGGTTCTCAACTATCTTTGGAGTTTATTATTTTTCCGGAACAATGCTTGCAGCTCTCGCATCTGGGACATTCGTAATAGTGCTGCTCCACGAGAAAGGATATTTTTCGAATCTTTTGCGTCCAGATCATTTCTACAGTATGGGTGCATTAATGTTTGCGTTCATTAATTTCTGGGCATACATAGCATTCAGTCAATTTCTGCTTATTTGGTATGCGAACATCCCTGAAGAAACGTTTTGGATGATCAGCAGATGGCAGAACGGCTGGGAGTATGTTTCTTTTGCAATGATAGTAGTTCATTTCCTTGTACCATATGTTGGCTTACTTTCGCAGTCATCGAAAATGGATACAAAGCGATTGAAGGTTATGTCATTGTGGATTTTATTTGCCCACTATCTTGATATCTTTTGGTTAGTAATGCCTTCTCATTATAAATCTTTTTCATTTAGCTGGATAGAATTTGGATTTCCATTGCATGGAATCGGATTATTGATCTTGGTTTTTACTTGGAAATTCAATCGAACGAATTTAATCCCGATTGGGGATCCGAAATTGAAACGAGGACTTGATTTTCATCTATAAAATTAGGATTGATGATGCACAATTCACAAATAAAAGAAGAACTTGATTTCAAAGATTTGATAAAAAATCCAATCAGACTTTTTGGATATAGTTACTTTTATATTTTTGCAATCCTTCTTGGATTGGGAATTTATTATGTCACAAGTCTGACTGACATGACAAAAAATCGAGTACCTCCAAGTTTAGCAGACACTTTATCTGCTGAAACCGATTTGCCGATGATGCAGCCAAGCAATATTCCTCCTGTTGATATTATGCAAATCAGTGTTCCAAATGCAGAACTGATCGAGAAAGGAAGAACATTTTACAAGAATAATTGTGCATCGTGCCATGGTGAGGAGGGCAAAGGTGATGGAGCTGCTGGTGTAGTTATGAATCCTAAACCGAGAAATTTTACACAACCTTTAAATTGGATCAATGGGCGAAAAATTTCTGATATGTATAAAACCCTTGATGAAGGAATTTTGAAAACCGGAATGCCTTCATATAATTACATGACAGCCGAAGATCGCTTTTCAATGATACATTTCATAAGAACGTTTACCGAGGATTTTCCAGAAGACACAGAGGAGGAACTTCAACAATTAAATTCAGTCTTTAAACTTTCGGAAGGTAAAGTAACCTCGGCTCAAATACCTGTGAGATTAGCACTGAAGAAAATCCTTGAAGAGAATCAATCGAAATCTGAAGAAATTACAAAGATTTATGAAAATATTTCAAACAGTACTGCTGCCATGGAAATTGAACTTTTTGAAAAAGTCTTTCAGAATAAAAAATTACTTGCCGGATTTTTAGCGTCGGAGACTTTTACTAGAAACCAAAAAACTGAAGTATTTAAAATTATCATTCAAACACCATTGAGCTATGGATTCAGTCCCAAAATAGCTCAACTAAATGCCCATCAATGGGATTATCTTTACAATTACTTACTTAAATTGAGGGAACAAAAGAGGAGTTGAAATGAAAATAATTACTACTAAAATAGTTTTGTTATTTACAGTGTTGCTTCTTCAAGCTTCATTGTATGCCCAAGAAAAAAAGCCAGAGGTAGGAATTGAAGAACAGCTCGGAAAAAATATTCCAATGAATTTGGAGTTTTACGATGAAGATGGATATCTCGTAAAACTTTCTGATATAGTTTCGAAGCCAACAATTTTGAATCTCGTTTTCTATGAGTGCAGAGGGATCTGTACACCTTTGCTTACGGAGCTTGCCGAAAACGTGAATAAAATTGATCTGGAACTTGGCAAGGATTATCAAATCTTGACAGTAAGTTTCGATCATACTGAAAAACCGCAATTAGCCGCTTCGAAAAAAATAAATTATATCAAACTTTTAGAACACCCAATCAAATCAGGAAACTGGCGATTTATGACAGGTGACAGCTTAAATGTCAAAACTTTAACAGATGCTGTTGGATTTTACTACAAAAAAGAAGAGGATCAGTTTATTCATGCCGGTGCCTTGATTTTCATATCTGCTGATGGAAAAATTACCAGATATCTTTTAGGGATTGATTTCTTGCCTTTTAATATCAAGATGGCAACCATCGAAGCTTCGGAAGGTAAAGTCGGACCAACAATTGCGAAACTTCTAAAGTTCTGTTATGCGTATGATCCAGAGGGAAGGACGTATGCATTGAACATCACAAGAATCATTGGCGTAGGAATAATTTTTTGCGTCATTGCTTTTGCAATATTCTTAACAGTCAAGCCAAAAAAATCCCGAAATACTGAGGATAAAAAAATATGAGTACGCATGTCTTAGAACATAATGAGCCTGATTATTTACAAGTAAAAAGCAAGCACAAAGGAATTTTTGCCTGGATTCTATCGACTGATCATAAGCGCATTGGAATTTTGTATTTGATCACGATGGGGATCTTTTTCTCTGTTGCAGTGCTTTTAGGATTCTTGATGCGAATGGAATTAATTTCACCAGGCAAAACCATTATGGATCCGCAGACCTACAATTCTCTTTTCACTCTTCATGGAGTGATTATGATATTTCTTTTTATCATTCCAGGTCTGCCAGCTGTTTTTGGAAATTTCTTTCTCCCAATTTTAATTGGAGCAAAAGATGTTGCATTTCCAAGAATAAATTTACTCTCCTGGTGGCTCTTTTTGATCGGTGGTTTACTTGCAGTTATTTCAATTTTTCTGCCTGGAGGACCGGTCGATACTGGCTGGACGTTTTACATTCCATACAGTATCAGAACAACAACGAATGTAATTCCGGCGTTGTTTGCTGCTTTTGTTTTGGGATTTTCTTCAATTTTAACCGGAATAAATTTTGTTACAACGGTTCATCGATTACGCGCGCCAGGGATGAAATGGTTTAAAATGCCGCTGTTTGTTTGGTCGCTTTATGCAACCGGATGGGTTCAAGTTTTAGCAACTCCAATTGTCGGGATAACCTTGCTATTAGTTATAATTGAAAGAACTCTTGGAGTGGGAATATTTGATCCTGCACTGGGTGGTGATCCGATTTTATTCCAGCATCTATTTTGGATTTACTCTCATCCTGCGGTATATATTATGATTTTACCTGCGATGGGAATAATTTCGGAAGTGATTCCTGTTTTTGCCCGCAGAACGATTTTTGGTTATAAGTTTATAGCGTTTTCAAGTCTCGCAATTGCCCTATTCGGATCGCTTGTTTGGGCGCATCACATGTTCACTGTCGGTATGAGCGATACTGCAATGTGGATTTTTTCCTTATTAACATTTCTTGTCGCTATTCCAAGTGCAATAAAAGTCTTTAATTGGGTTGCGACATTGTACAAAGGATCGATTGAACTCGAACCTGCCATGTTGTTCGCACTTGCTTTTATTTTTCACTTTACAATTGGCGGATTTACTGGAATAATGCAAGCGACTCTTGCGCTGAACATTCACATTCACGATACTTCTTTTATTGTGGCACATTTTCATTATGTTATGTTTGGCGGAACAGGATTCGGAATTTTTGCGGCAGCTCATTATTGGTTCCCAAAAATGTTCGGTAAAATCTTCAATCGGCAAGCTGCCAAAGCAGCCTGGCTATTGATTGTACTCGGTTTCAATACTTTATATTTTCCACTTTTTATCGCCGGCTATTTAGGGATGCCGAGAAGGTATTATGATTATTTACCTGAGTTTCACATTTATCATTTTATCTCAACAGTTGGAAGTTGGATTTTAATACTCGGATTATTGATCATGCTCATCAACTTTTTTGTTGCCTTAAAGCGTGGGAGGAAAGCTGATGCGAATCCATGGGGAGGGGAAACTCTTGAATGGAAAATTCAATCACCTCCAATTCTGGAGAATTTTCATGAAATACCAGTAGTCGAAACAGATCCTTACGATTATTCGAAATATGAAATAGACAGAAAGGAGTCGAAGTGAGCCAATCAGTTCAAGCTTCTGTTCATATTCACCGCGACGATGTAGGTGCACGCATTGGAATGTGGCTCTTTTTATTCACTGAATTAATATTGTTTGGTGGTTTATTTATTGTTTATGCAGTCTATAGATTTACTTATAGTAATGAGTTTGCTTTAGCCGCGAAAGAATTAGATACATTTCTCGGAATGGTAAATACTTTGGTTCTTCTTACCAGTAGTCTAACAATGGCAATGTCGATTACTGCAATTCAAAAGCAAAATAAAAATCTTGCCATGCTCCTTATTGGACTAACCATTGCACTTGCACTAACATTCATGGTAAATAAATATTTTGAATGGGGAGCAAAGTTCAGTCATGGAATCTATCCTGGAGGGAATGAACTTATCAACAAAACAAATGGAGAGATTCTCTACTTCGGTCTTTACTATGTAATGACAGGATTACACGGACTGCACGTCATTATAGGTGTAATAATTCTCTCAGTGATGCTTTATTTCATCCGTACAGATCATATAACTAAAGATTCATTTGTGAAATTAGAAAACTCGGGTTTGTATTGGCATCTTGTAGATATCATTTGGATTTTCTTATTTCCATTATTTTATTTAATACATTGAGGAACAAATGTCTCATCACAATGAAAATAAAACTCATGTAATTGGTTACGGGACTTACGCATTGGTTTGGCTGGCTTTAGTTTCTTTTACTGGGATTACAGTCGCTGTTGCCGGAATTGATATAGGTAATTTTACAATTGTCGTTGCTCTGCTGATTGCCTCGATTAAAAGTATATTGGTCTTAACGATTTTTATGCACTTAAGATTTGAAGACAAGGTGTTCAGGATGTTCGTATTTATTGCTTTTTTAACACTTGCGATTTTTATTGGTTTAACTTTCTTTGATTACTCATTTATAAGGTAGAATAAAATGTTTTCTGGTGGATCAAATTTTATAAAAGATGTCGATGGTGTATTTTTATTCATCCTAGCTGTATCAGTTCTTTTATTAGTGCTGATAACTTTTTTAATGATTTTATTTGTCATCAAGTATAATCGTAAAAAACATCCTACTCCAAAAAATATACATGGAAATATTCCACTTGAAATCTTATGGACTGTAATACCAACAATTCTTGTTTTGGGAATGTTCTATTACGGCTGGGTTGGATACACTAAAATGCAAGACGTTCCAAAGGATGCGATGGTGATTCATGTTGTTGCACGGATGTGGGATTGGGATTTCACTTATCCGAATGGAGTTAAAACTGATACATTGTATGTTCCCGTAAATAAAGCGATAAAAACTGAACTGGAATCTGCAGATGTAAATCATTCGTTTTATATTCCAGCTTTTCGAGTGAAGAAAGATGTAATTCCAAATAAAAAGAATTACATGTGGTTTATTGCCGACCAAGTTGGCTCTTATGATATTGCTTGTGCAGAATATTGCGGACTGAAACATTCGTACATGTACACCAAGGTTGTTGTTATGCCTGAGATGGATTTTGATAACTGGCTTATTGCGACCGCCAAAATTCAGCAAAACACTGATTCAATAAAAACAGTTGTTCCAAAATAGAAGTTGACTAAAAAGATTCAAATATTATTCGAACTCACTAAATTTAGAATTACTTCCTTCGCGACGATAACTACGTTTTTGGGTTACGTTTTGTATGCTCAATCCGTAAATGTTGATATCGTTGTGCCTCTGATTGGTACACTGCTGCTTGCTTGTGGTTCTGCTGCGTTTAATCATTATCAAGAAAGAAACTTCGATTCATTAATGACGAGGACAAAACATCGACCGATTCCATCTGGAAAAATTTCAGCAAAACAAACTTTGTTTTTAGGATTTTGTTTTTCACTCATTGGAAGCTTGATTCTTTTTCTTGGAAACGGGATCGTACCACTTTTACTTGGATTAATTGCGTTGGTTTGGTATAATTTAATTTACACACCTTTGAAAAGAATTAATCCTTTTGCAGTTGTTCCAGGATCTTTGATTGGAGCTATCCCTCCACTAATTGGCTGGACTGCAGCTGGAGGTGATGTTTTTGATTTGCAGATTTTAATTGTCGCTTTTTTCTTTTTCATCTGGCAGATTCCACATTTTTGGTTGCTTATGCTTTTCTTTGATGAAGATTATAAGCAAGCTGGTTTTCCGACTCTCTCAAAACATTTTTCTAACGAACAGATATCTCGGATTACTTTTATCTGGATGCTCTCGATTTCGGTTGCTTGTGTTGGATTGCCATTATTCCAAATTGTCAATTCGCCGTTGATAAATTTTGGATTAATTATCACTGGCATATGGTTAACTTGGCACGCTGCAAGAATTTTACTTCGAAGTGAAGAAAGATTCAGTCTTATGAATGCATTCAAGAGTATTAATGTTTTTGCCTTAATTATAATTGTATTGCTATCAATCGATAATTTATTTTTGAAGTAACACTTAGGATTATAATGGACTTTTTAAAAGATTTGGCTTTACCTCAATCGATGTCGCACATATCATTAATGCACTTTGTGCTCATAATGGTTTTTTTAATTTTAGTACCTTACCTCGGTATTTTAACTGGCAGTTCGATTTATTCCTTTTACTTTGATTTTAGGTCCAGGAAAAAGTCTGATAAAAATGATTTTCGCCTTGCAAAGGAAATTCTTGATTTCCCTTTTATGAATCTTTATTTACCAATTGTTTTCGGGATCATACCTTTCTTTACTATTATTTTAATTTATGCCCAACTTCTGCAGGGGACTGGATCAATCTCTATTGGATTAATGTTTTTCGCATGGCTTGTTTTTCTAATTTCAATTACACTTCTTTATTTTTATAAACAAAAGTTGAACTTAAAATTCATCTTCGATAGTGTTGAATCAAAAAGTGCCGAGTTTAAAGAATTTTCTGATGCTAACTTCCATTCTTATAAAAAATTTGGTATTTGGGGGATAATCTTGTTGTTGTTCTCTCTATTTATTATTTCTGCGGGATTGTTTAATTCAATTGCTGCAACTAATTGGGAGAATGTTACAACGATATTTCACACTTTCATTCAATTTGAGGTGTGGATTAAATTTATACTAATCCTCACTTTGTTAATGGTTATTTCCGGCTCGGCAATTTTATACTTTATATTTTATAACAATAAAGAGTATAAAGAGAATTTTGAGAAACTTGCCTACAGAGAGTTCTTTTTAAAACGAACTATGATATTTATTTTATTTCTGCCGTTATTGATCTTTGTTGAAGTATTGATCCTCCCAAAAGAATCTTTATCGATTGCTGTATTCAGCTCAGTGGTACTTGGGATTTTGGTTTTATTCCTTGTTGCACATTTCTATTACGCCATGATAAAAAAATCTAACTCAAAGTTCGCTGCAGCAGTATTTTATGCAACTATTGCAATCGTTTGTTTTTTAATGATTAAAGAAGCTTATACTTTAAGGAATGCAACCGCTGGAGAATCCGTAAAGTTAGCAGCACATTTTCAAAAATATGAAGAAGATTTGAAGTCGAAGCTTGGGATAAATTTGGTCGTATTGAGCGGAGAAGATATATTTATTGGTAAATGTTCAGCATGTCACAAATTTGATATAAATTTTACCGGACCTGCATATAATAATGTTCTACCAAAGTATCTTGAAAATAAGGGTGCATTGATTAAATTTATTCTCAATCCGACTAAAATTGATCCAGCATTTCCGCCAATGCCAGCGCAAGGACTAAAACCGCAAGAAGCAGAATCCGTTACAGATTATTTGCTAACCACATATAAAAACCAAAAAAAATAGGATTTTAGGAAGCAATTTCGCATTTTTTAGCAGTTAAATACTTGGATTTAGTCTATCTAATTTGATTTAGTGACTTCGATTAGATATATTTGCGTCGCTTTTTACGAAAAATGAAAATAAAAATATCTACACTCTCTGAAGGCAGACATTTTTATGATTTTGAAGTGCCTGTTTCGGAGATTGACCTGCCCGCTGATTTTATTGATAATTGTATTATCAGCGTGCAGCTTGAAAAAACTAAGAATCAAATATTTATAACTTCAAACATTGAGTATAAACATAATTCTCAATGTGATCGGTGCTTGAAGAACTTCAAGCAATCTTTGGCGACAAAGTATAATATGTCTTATGTTTACGATGTCGCCCATAAAGATGAGTACGACGAGAATGTTGTTACTGTAATTCCGAAAGAAGTCGATATAATTGATATAACTAATGATGTAAAAGAGTATTCAATTCTTTCAGTTCCACTGAAAAACGTTTGCAGTGAAAATTGTAAAGGGTTGTGCGCACATTGCGGAAAGGATTTAAATTTTGAAGCATGCAGCTGCGAAACCGATTCATCCGATCCGCGATGGTTAGAGTTAAAGAAAATAATTAATAAATAATACTGGAGTAGATTCAATGCCAAATCCTAAGAGAAGACATTCGAAATCAAGATCAGCTAAGAGAAGAACGCATTATAAAGCCGCTGCACCTTCTGTTTCCACTTGTTCCAATTGCGGCGAGGTTAAATTACAACACCGCGCTTGCCCCGCATGCGGTTTCTATAAAGGTCGCACAATTTATATCCCTAAGTCTGCCTAAGAACAACCTTTAAGGTTACGTTTGGATAATAAAAAAGTAAATTGTTCAATTGCCTTGGATGCAATGGGGGGTGATTTTGCTCCTGAAAAAGTAGTCCTAGGCGGTGTTGAGGCATTTAATAAATTTCAAAATAGACTTGATGTAATTCTTGTTGGTAAGAAGGGCGAGATTCAGTCAGTGCTGTTGAAAAATCAGTTAAGCTTTCCTGATGACAAGATTGTCAATGCAACCGAAGTTATTGAGATGGGCGAGATGCCAACTGATGCGATCCGGAATAAGCCGGATTCTTCAATCGTAATTGCGGCTCGGCTTGTAAAAGAAGGGAAAGCTCAAGCTTTCGTTAGTGCTGGAAATACTGGTGCTGTTGCTGCGGCTTCAACTCTTATTATGGGTAGAATTGAGGGTGTAGATAGACCAACAATAGGAGCCATACTTCCAAGTGAAAGTGGATTCTGTGCAATCTTTGATGTTGGTGCATTCGTCGATGCTAAACCACAGCATCTTTTAAGTTATGCCTTAATGGCTGAGATTTATGTTAGGGAGATTTTGAAAGTAGACAATCCATCAATTGGATTACTTTCTGTTGGTGAAGAGAAAGACAAGGGAAATAAACTGACCAAGGATGCTTTTGATCTGATAAGCAAGTCGAAATTAAATTTTATAGGAAATGTTGAGGGGCGTGATATTCTTAAAGGGACAGCGAATATTGTAATTTGTGATGGATTCATCGGAAACATTCTTTTAAAATTTGGTGAAAGTGTTCCTAAATATATGAAGCATCTTTTAACACTCTATGCAAAAGAAAATTTATTCAAGAAAATTAAAATCGGTTTATTTAAAAATACATTGAAAGAAGCCCTATCACCGCTTGATTATCAGAAATACGGCGGAGTGCCGCTGCTCGGAGTGAATGGAATTACAATAATAGGTCATGGCTCAAGTACATCACTTGCCATTGAAAATATGATTTTGCGAGCATACGAAGTGTATGAAAGAAAAATAACAGAGCGAATTAAAAAAACATTAGCTCAGATTAGTGTGAAGGAATAAGAAAGGAAAAAAATGCCCGTTTCAGATAGCAAATACAATGCAAAGATTTCAGCGATTGGAAAATTTGTACCAGACACGATCTATGATAATGCGTATTTCGAAAAAATTGTCGATACAAATGATGAATGGATAGTAACACGAACTGGAATTAAAGAAAGAAGAATTTTAGTTGATGGAGCTACTTCAGATTTAGGCGCCGGTGCAATTAAAGATATGGTGGAGAGATTTAAAATTGATCTGGATACAATTGATGTGATGATAGTTGCTACAGTTACTCCCGATATGTTTTTCCCCTCGACAGCATGTGTGATTATGGAAAAGCTTGGAATGAAAAAAACTTGGGGATATGATATTCTTGCCGCTTGTTCTTCATTTCTATTTGCAACTTCTCAAGCTCGTGCTTTTATTGAATCTGGAAATTATAAAAAAGTCTTAGTTATTGGGGCGGATAAAATGTCTGCAATAACAGATTATACAGATAGAAATACTTGCATCCTATTTGGAGATGCTGGAACCGCAATTCTTTACGAAAGAACGGAAGATAAGTCTGATGGAATTTTGGATGAAACTTTATACTGTGATGGTTCAGGCGGGAAGTACTTATATATGTCTGGGGGTGGGAGCTTAAATCCGTCTTCACACGAAACGGTTGATAAAAAAATGCACTACATTTATCAAGACGGTAAAGCAGTCTTTAAAGTCGCAGTTATTGGAATGGCAGATGTAGCATTTGAACTAATGAAAAGAAATAATTTATTGGCAGATGACGTTGCTTTTCTTGTCCCTCACCAGGCTAATTTACGAATCATCGATGCAACTAGAGATAGGATGGGTGTAGATAATTCTAAAGTTATGATTAATATTGATAAATACGGAAATACAACTGCAGCAACAATTCCACTCTGTTTAGTGGATTACTACGATATGGGAAAAGTGAAAAGAGGCGACAATTTAATTTTAGCAAGTTTTGGTGCCGGGTATACCTGGGGTGGAATTTATCTGAAGTGGAGTATCGACTAATGACTGCATTAGTTTTTCCAGGTCAAGGCGCGCAATTTGTCGGTATGGGAAAAGATTTATATGAATCTTTTTCAGAATGCAGGAAAGTATTTGACGAAGCTGACGAAATCCTAAAGTTCAAACTTTCGGAAGTTTGCTTCTATGGTCCAGAAGAAAAACTTAAACAGACAGAAAATACTCAACCTTCCTTGTTCGTTCATAGTCTTGCGGTATTGCAGCTAATAAAAAATATCCAAATCTCAGCAGCTGCTGGTCACTCACTTGGTGAATACTCAGCGCTCACAGCTTCAGGTGTTATGAATTTTTCAGATGCTCTAAAAGTAGTCAGAAAACGTGGTGAATTAATGCAGGAATCTGGAGTAAGAAATCCTGGAACCATGGCTGCAATAGTTGGACTTAGCTATGATAAACTCAATGAGCTTTGTGAGTCGGCTAAAACTGAAGGGATTGTCCAACCAGCTAATTTTAATTCCCCGGATCAAGTTGTAGTCTCCGGTTCGATTGCGGGAGTTAGAAAGTTAGTAGAATTAGCAAAAGCTAATGGTGCAAAACTCGCTAAGCAATTAATCGTTAGTGGTGCTTTTCACTCACCGCTCATGAACTTTGCGTATGAAAATATATCTAATTCGCTTGAGAGCGTACAACTGAATAAATTTAACTTTCCAGTTTACTCAAATGTTACAGCTGAAAAATTTGAAAATGAAAATGAAATAAAGAATCTTTTGGTACAGCAAATAATTAGTCCGGTTCAATGGGAAAAAATTATTGTAAATATGATCCGAGACGGAATCCAAACATTCATAGAGATTGGTTCAGGTAAAGTTTTAAGCGGACTTATAAAGAGAATAGATCCGGCAGTTGAAACTTTAAGCTTAGGAACAAAAGAAGAAATTGAAAAATATTTAAGCAATGCAAAAAGTAATTAACGGTTTAATCATCGATCCAATAATTTTCACTCATCCATTCGTACCTAAATGCGATGTTTGCATTTGCAGCGGTGAGTGCTGCTGGTACGGTGTTTATACAGACCTTAAAAAGATGGAAATGATTCTCGAGAAGCGCGAAATAGTAAAAAAGTATATGGACGAAACGCAGCCTCTCGATGAATCGAAATGGTTTGAGCCAATAGAAGAAGACAAAGACTTTGATTCTGGTTACTGTGCCGGTACCGAAACATATAACAATAAATGTGTTTTTCTTGATAAAGTTGGATTCTGTTCACTGCAAAAAGCCGCAGTGGATCGCGGTGAAGATAAATGGAATTATAAGCCATTATATTGTATCTTATTCCCGCTCGTTATTTTTGAAGGTAAGTTGACAATTGATGATGAACATCTTGAAAGAATGCATTACTGCAGTAAATCAAAGAATCAGACTTCCACGATTTTCGAAGCGATGAAAGATGAGATCCATCATTTCCTTGGTGAAGAGGGATACCGTGATTTGCTGGAATATAAGGAAGAATATTTTACTAATTTGAAAAAGAAAGAATTGCATTATGAAATTGAAAGATAAAGTTGCTATTGTCACTGGCGGCGCACGCGGTATCGGTGCGGCAATCGCTTTGCATCTTTCAAAAGAAGGAGCAAAAGTCGTAATCTCTGATATTGCCGATGAGGGAAGTGCACAGCAAGTTCTGGATAGTATCAAAGAAGTAAATGGCGAAGCTAAATATTTCAAGGGTGATGCTTCTAAGTTTGATGATGCACAAAAGACTATCGACTTTACCGTTGAAAATTTCGGTACAGTGGACATCATGGTTAACAATGCCGGCATTACACGAGATAATTTGATTTTACGTATGACAGAAAAAGATTGGGATGATGTTATCCAAGTGAACCTGAAGAGTGTTTTCAATTTCAGTAAAGCAGTCATTAAACCGATGATGGCACAGAGGTCTGGCAAGATTGTAAATATCGCTTCGGTTGTTGGAATAATGGGAAATGCTGGACAGGCTAATTATGTTGCATCGAAAGCCGGAGTAATTGGATTGACAAAAACTCTTGCTAAAGAATTTGCCGGGCGAAATATTCAAGTCAATGCAATTGCCCCCGGATTCATCGAAACTGAAATGACAGCAAAATTAAATCAAGCACAAAAGGATGCGATCATGAATCTTGTACCTTTGAAGAAAATGGGACAACCCTCAGATGTCGCACGAACAGTCGCTTTTCTTTCTTCGCCTGACTCAGATTACATCACAGGCCAAGTAATCTGCGTAGATGGTGGAATGATTATGTAATAAATCATATATTTAACAACAAAAAAATGGAGAATTAAATGGACGTTCAAGCCAAAGTAAAAGAAATCATAATGGATAAATTGGGAGTCGAAGAGTCCCAAATTACACCTGAAGCTTCATTTATCAATGATCTTGGAGCTGATTCACTTGATATAGTTGAACTCGTCATGGGTTTTGAAACAGCATTCAATATTCAAATTCCAGATGAAGATGCAGAAAAAATCCAAGCCGTTGGTGACGTATATAAATATCTCGAGGCAAAATTAGCTTCTTGATAGTTAGCAATTATTAATTATTCAAAGAAAATACAATGCATCACAGAAGAGTTGTTGTAACCGGTCTTGGTTCAGTTCTGCCTATCGGTCTAAATGTTAAAGAAGTGTATGAAGGATTAAAATCCGGAAGAAACGGTGTGGGTCAAATTACTAGGTTTAATGCTTCAGGTTTCGATACTAGATTTGCTGCTGAAGTGAAAGGATTTGATCCTTTGAAATTCATGGATCGAAAAAGTGCTCAAAGAATTGATCTCTTTACACAGTTAGCTATGGTTTCAACGATGGAAGCAATAGAAGATTCAAAGCTGCCACTGGACACAACAGACAAAAATCGTGTTGGCGTGATCTTTGGCTCTGGAATCGGCGGAATGTGGACATGGCATCACCAATCAGAAATTCTTTTCAATGGTGGTGGTGCACAACGGTTAAGCCCCTTCTTTGTTCCAATGATGATCGCTGATATTGCTGCTGGACACATCTCGATTAAATTTGGTTTTAAAGGACCTAATTACGCAACTACTTCTGCATGTGCAACATCTGCACACGCCATCGCTGATGGGTATATGCTAATTCAAAGAGGCTCTGCCGACGTGATTATCTCTGGCGGTTCTGAAGCATCTGTTTGTCCAATGGGAATCGGTGGATTTAATGCTATGAAAGCATTGTCAACTCGAAACGATGCACCAGAAAAAGCAAGCAGACCTTTCGACAAGCACCGAGATGGTTTCGTTATGGGCGAAGGCTCTTCAACATTGGTACTTGAAGAACTTGAACATGCTTTAAAACGAAACGCTTTAATTTATGGTGAATTAGTTGGAATCGGATTGACGGGTGATGCACATCACATTACCGCACCCGCACCAGGAGGTGAAGGTGCTGTCAGATCGATGCAGGCATGTCTCGATGAAGCGGGGATAAAACCTGAGCAGGTAGATTACATCAATGCGCACGGGACTTCAACAGAATATAATGACAGGAATGAAACGCAAGCTATCAAAACTGTTTTCGGTGAGCATGCATATAAGCTTGCAGTTTCGTCTACAAAATCGATGACAGGACATTTGCTCGGTGCAGCTGGCGCAACCGAAGCCCTTATCTCTTTACTTGCAATCAAAAATAGCTTTGTGCCGCCGACGATTAATTACGAAGAGCCTGATCCTGAATGTGATTTGAATTATGTTCCAAATGCAGCCCAGAACAAAGAAGTAAATTATGCACTCAGCAATGCATTTGGCTTTGGCGGACATAACGCCACATTGTTATTTAAAAAATATAATTAAGGTTTGTGCCTAAATTTATATCCCGCCTCTTGAATGGTATCTCACTAAAGAAGACAGAATCTTCTGTTAGTGATGAAATTAGAATTAAGCGGTTAGAAAAAATTATTGGATCAAAAATAAAAGATCCAGATATTTTTTTTGAAGCACTCACTCACCGCTCAGCAGCACACCACAAAATTTCCAAACACAGCTTCCGCTCTAATGAAAGATTAGAATTCTTAGGCGATTCAATTTTAAATCTTGTAATCGGGGAGTACATCTTTAGCAGGTTCAAAAAAGAAGAAGAAGGATTTATGACTAAGATCCGATCGAGATTTGTGAACCGTGAAATTTTAGCTCATACCGGTGAAAAACTTAAGCTCGAAGAAATTCTTTTCATGAGTGAAAATGCAAGAATTGCATTTCGAGGCGGGGCTAAGTCGATGATTTCCGATGCACTCGAAGCACTGGTCGGTGCAATTTATCTGGACCAAGGACTTGAACAAGCAAAGCTGCTAATTCATAAATACATCATTCGTCCAAATAAAGGTCTACTAATTATCTCGGACGATAAAAACTACAAGAGTCGTTTACTGGAATTCACTCAAGCGCAGAAGATGCTTGTCCCAAATTATCAAGTTGTCTCAGAAGAAGGTCCGCACCACTCAAAAACATTCACAATTCATGTAATGATCGGAGACGTAAGTTTTGGTGAAGGTAAAGGTTCAACGAAAAAAACTGCCGAGCAATTAGCTGCACTTAAAGCTCTCGAAAAGTTGAGGTTGGTGTAATAACGTCTTGCACAAAAATGACATACTGTTGCGGACTATTATAAATCCATTTATTGAGAGCAACCGCGTTGGGCGATTCGAGACTAAAAGGCGAAGAATCGCACAGGAAACTTTGCTTGAGCGTCGTGTTTTTGTTTGTTAGTTGCCGTGCTCTTATTTTATTTATGTTAAACGCAAAAGTTCTTCGAAACATAACCTTGCATTTGTTTTAATATTATCTAGATCAGTTCGATTAACAAAAATATTTCTATTATGTGCACCCCAATCACCAAGTCTTTTTAATTCAGGAAGAGCATCAAGTGCATTCTGAGATAGAGTGAATAGATTAGTGGCTCGAATATCATCTATGAGTTTATCTAATTTATAGAACTTACCATTTGTTGGGTTTGTTGCAATAGTAACTGTGCCCCTATTTTGATGGACCTTGATTATAAGACTCACTACGAGCCTACGTAGTAAGACACTGCAAGCATTTGAGGCTCCATTTCTATAGCATATGTTTACCTCAATGGCAATGTCACGAAATATTCTTTCTTTGCCCCGGAATAATGCTGGTTCCTCAGGTAGGTATACGCCTCCAGTAACTGCAAGAGCAAGCTCAAGAGAATAGATTGAAGGCCGTACCTCAAGATGCCAGATAGTTTTCAATTCCTCAACATTATTCTTCTATATAACAACGTCTCCTGGGAAAGTTTGAACAATAGTGTTAACTTTATTTGCAAAACGTTTTATAGCTTTATTTGCTAATAGAAACGATTCTCGCGGATATATACCTACAAGTTCGTTTGCTTTGGAACGTAACTCAGCTATGTTTGAACGAAAGGTTTTCGTGTTGGGATTCGAATAGTCAAGTTGTGCAGTGGTGATAGAATCTAAAATAGTCGGTAAAATATCGACCAAATCGCCAACCTCAGTAAGTTCACGAGGACCCATTCTGGAATTTCCTTCTATGAGTTATGGATTGACATATTTCCAGATTTTGTCCTTGATTCTGCGAAGATGTCTTTCTCGTACGAGACCTTGCAAGGCACCGCTTAGAGCTGTGTTTGGATGAATCCACCGTGAACGTGTAGTTCATCTTTAACCTCTCTGATTGTTCGTGGAACCTCGAAGAATTTTTCATCTTTCAATAGAAGAATTCTACTTTTCACAGTGCCGGGTGCCCTAGAAGATTTCTTAGCCTTCTCAAGTATCTTCCCTGGAGTTGTTGACTTTGCCAGAGTTATAGAGCTTTCGGAGGTGAGCAGATGTTGAAGGAAGACTTCAAAAGCCTTTGTCTTCAAATCGCCCTCTGGCATATCAGCGACTGCCGCTAATGCCTTCCTCTGAATATCTTTGAGTTTTTCTGGTGTGATCATCTTTTATCCTTAGAGTATAATGTTAAAAACTTTTACTTTTATATTGCGTGTGAGAGCATGACAATTAAAATTTGCAACAACGCAATATTGTGTACATCTCCCCAGTAGAGGTGTGATATGCGAACATTTAATTCGAGTTATATTTTGAACTGGCTTTGTCATAGAATCATTGCCGGTTTTACGGATATTCACTTCATTTTCCACTTAACTTTGTGCGATTTTAATTAAATTCATTTGTATTGTCAAGTTGGTGGGGCAGAGGCAAAAGCTGAGATTGAGGTCAAGACTGAGGCAAAGGCTAAGGTTGAGGCTGAATGGACTATCTGTCGTCACCGACCGGTCGGTGACGACATCAATTCTTCTCTTAGCCTTAGTCTCAGTCTTAGTCTTTCTTCAATTCTAAAAGCCACAATCCATCAGCTAAACGACATTTTTCTTATATTTGTAACTACAAATTGCTTATTTCTAATTACATTGATCGCGAAAGGTACTGCTAAATGAATTCCTTTAACCATCCCGATAGATTTGTAAATCGTCACATCGGATTGAATGAAAATGATATAAAAGAAATGCTTTATGAAGTCGGTGCTGAATCGATTGACACCCTGATAGAGGAAACTATTCCCCCTCAAATTAGACTTAAAGAAGAAATTTCACTCGACCAGTCACTTAGTGAGTTTGAATATTTGAATAAGCTGAGGCAAACTGCTCAAAAAAATAAAGTCTTTAAATCTTATATTGGGATGGGTTATTACAATACGATCCTGCCAGCAGCAATTCAGCGAAACGTTCTCGAAAATCCCGGATGGTACACGCAATACACACCATATCAAGCAGAAATTTCTCAAGGACGTCTCGAAGCTTTGATAAATTATCAAACAATGGTAATGGAATTGACATCAATGCCGATAGCGAACGCTTCTTTGCTTGATGAAGCAACTGCTGCCGCTGAAGCGATGAATGTTTCATTCGCGTATTCAAGAAGTTCAAAAAAGAATACTAATAAATTTTTTGTCGATGAAGATGTCTTCCCCCAAACTTTAGCCGTCTTACAAACCCGTGCAGTTCCACAAGGAATTGAGATTGTTGTTGGGAAATACGATGAGCTAAAACTGACAGATGATTTTTTTGGATTATTGGTTCAATATCCATCTGGAAAAGGTTCGGTTAATGATTATTCAGATTTCTTTTCTAAAGCAGATGCAATTAAGATAAATAAAATCGTTGCTGCGGATATTTTAAGTTTAGCTTTGCTTAAACCCCCCGGTGAATTTGGAGCGGATATTGTTGTTGGTTCAACCCAACGCTTCGGAGTGCCAATGGGTTTTGGTGGTCCGCACGCAGCATATTTCGCATGTAAGGAAGAATTCAAGAGGATCATTCCAGGAAGAATTATTGGTGCATCAATAGATGTTCACGGCAGGCCCGCACTTAGAATGGCGCTGCAAACTCGTGAGCAGCATATCAAACGTGAGAAAGCAACGAGCAACATCTGTACGGCTCAAGTGCTTCTTGCCATTATGGCGGGGATGTATGCTGTTTATCACGGACCCGAGGGGATCCAAAAAATTGCTGAACGAGTACACAAGCTTACTAATCTTCTCAACTCTGGCTTAAAACAATTGAATATTAGACAATTGAACGCTCAATTTTTTGATACTCTTATAATTGATCTAGAAAATCAAACCGATAAAATAGAACGGATAAAAAAAACTGCCGCTGAGAAGAAAATAAATTTCAGGTATTTTGAAAATAGACTGATCGGGATTTCTCTTGATGAAACTACTTCAGTAGCAGATGTAAAAGAAATTTTAGAAGTAATGGCCAAAGGGATCGATACGAGCACTTCCCTTAGTTTTGAGAAGTTGGATCTGGAAGTTGAAAGTAGTGTCAAAACCAATCTCAGGCGAAAAAGCAATTTTTTAACGCAGAAAGTTTTCAAATCAAATCTTTCAGAAACAGAACTGCTAAGATATATTAAATCGCTTGAGAATCGAGATTTGTCACTAACGACGTCCATGATCCCGCTTGGCTCATGCACTATGAAATTAAATGCAGCCTCAGAGATGCTGGGCGTAACTTTTCCCGAATTCACAAATATTCATCCATTCGTTCCGCTGGATCAGACTGAGGGTTATCAACAAATTATAAAAGAGTTAGAATATGATCTCGCCGCGATTACAGGTTTTGCTGCTGTTTCGTTGCAGCCAAATTCGGGAGCACAAGGCGAATTTGCTGGATTAATGGTAATTCGTGCATTTCATCACAGCAAGGGTGAATCAAAACGGAACGTTGTTTTAATCCCTTCATCTGCTCATGGAACTAATCCTGCCAGTGCAGTCATGGCAGGAATGAAAGTGGTTGTAGTGAAATGCGATGAAAAGGGAAATATTGATGTAAATGACTTGATAGTTAAAGCAGAGCAGAACAAAGAAAACCTTTCTTCATTAATGGTTACATATCCATCAACACACGGAGTATTTGAAGAAAACATAATTGATATTTGCAAAATCGTTCATAAGAACGGCGGGCAAGTTTATATGGATGGTGCAAATTTAAATGCTCAGCTAGGATTTACTACTCCAAAATTAATGGGTGCGGATGTTTGTCATTTGAATCTTCATAAGACTTTTGCGATTCCTCATGGCGGCGGTGGTCCAGGCGTTGGACCAATTGCAGTTGCTGAACATTTGAAACAATTTCTCCCTTCACATCCGATAATTTCGGTAGGCGGCGAAAAGGGAATATCATCTATCTCGGCGGCACCTTGGGGAAGCGCCAATGTTCTGATCATCTCTCACGCTTATATCAAAATGATGGGAAGTAAGGGACTCAAAAAAGCAACTGAGACAGCAATCCTTAATGCGAATTACATCAAAGCTAAACTTGAAAAACATTTCAGAGTTCTTTATACAGGAAGCAAAGGTAGAGTTGCACACGAGCTGATCTTCGATATGCGTGAATTTAAATCAACGGCAAATATCGAAGTTGAAGATATTGCAAAGAGACTAATGGACTATGGATTTCATGCACCAACAGTTTCATTTCCCGTTCCAGGTACATTAATGGTTGAACCGACAGAGAGTGAAAGCAAATATGAACTCGACCGTTTCTGCAATGCAATGATAATGATTCGTCAGGAAATCAAAGAAATTGAACGTGGGAATTCTGATAAAGTTGATAATGTTTTAAAAAATGCGCCGCATACCTCGCTGGATGTAGTCTCGGACACTTGGAATCATAAATATTCAAGAGAAAAGGCTGCCTTTCCAGCTGAATGGACAAAACGAAATAAATTTTGGCCCTATGTCGGACGCATTAACAGCGCCCACGGAGATAGAAATCTCGTTTGCAGCTGTGAACCAATAAGTTCATATGAAATAGATCAAAAATTGGATTAATAACTATGGATTACTGTGAAATATTAAAACATGCAAAAAATATTGCGGTTGTCGGAATATCGAGCAAGCTAGGAAGGGATTCCGGATTAATTGCGAATTTTTTAAGAGATAAAGGATATAATGTTGTTGGTGTAAATCCTATTGAGAAGGATTTTAATGGTTTCAAAGTTTATAAATCATTAAAGGAAGTACCTTTTAAGGTGGACATTGTTGATATTTTTCGCCGCTCGGAATTTGTTGATGAAATTGTTGATGAAGCAATCGAAGTTGGAGCAAAAGTGATCTGGATGCAGCTTGGTGTCGAAAATGAGCACGCGCGCAGTAAAGCTATCGCTGCAGGAATGCAGGTTGTGATGAATCACTGTATTGCCGTTGAATACAGGAATTGTAATTTTTAGTCAAAAATAATTGATTAAGTGAGGGTAATAATAAAATACATATTTTTTATAATCATTATTTCAACGAAAATTTTCAGTCAAGATGTTGATACACTGAGAGACACAAACGCTGAGAGCATCTCACGATTGTATTACATTGCTGATATCAAAATCATTGGAAATAAACTTACCAATGAAAAAGTCATTCTCCGTGAAATGCAGATTAAAACCGGTTCAATAGCTTCTGATGATCTCATAAGATACGATGAAAGTAGAATCCTAAGTCTTGGATTATTTTCTCAAGTAAATTTACTTTTAGTGCCGGTGGATACAGGTTTTCAATTAGTTGTGCTGGTGGAGGAAGCATGGTACATTTGGCCAGTTCCAATTTTTGAAATTAGAGAACGCGACTGGAAAAAACTTTCGTATGGACTCGGCTTAACTGTAAGAAATCTTACCGGAATGAACGAAACTCTGTTTCTTGGCGGAGTACTTGGTTACGATCCTTGGGTAAGTATGGATTACACTCATCCATGGATACATGAAGAGTTGCATTTAACCATGCAGGGGAAAACATCCTTCATTAAAAGGAAAAATAAGAGTCGAAGATCGATTACTAATTCTCAAAATTATACTGAAGATGTCTTTTTCTCTGAAATTAATTTTGGTAAAAAATTTGGGATATTTCATGAAGTGAATTTAACCGCGGGCTTTCAATATATAAAAGTTCCGGAATATCAACCTGGCAGGACAGTCTCAACAGCAGGTATCGATAGGAATATATATACAGCAATAAAGTATAGATTTGACACTAGGGATTTTAATGTATATCCAAACAGTGGAAGCTTTCTTGGAATAGCATATCAAAAGCAAGGTATGGGTGAATCGGAAGTAAATTATCATGTTGCAGCTTTAGATTTTAGGAAATACATACAATTATCTAAATTTATTTTTGGCATGAGAAATGCGATACGGACAGTCATTGGTTCCGTAATTCCAAATTATGCTAACAGTTTCATCGGTTTTGACGAGAGAATTCGTGGACTCTATTACGATTATTTTGAGGGACACACATCTCTTGTGTCGAGTTTTGAATTTCGCTTTCCATTTATCAGGAATGAGATTGTTGCATTTGATTTTCCTCTCATTCCAAAAGAATTGTTGACTTATAACATACTGCTTGATTTTCATCTTTTCTTTGATGCTGGATTAATTTGGTTCAACAGCCAGGATTGGAAACAGCAGAAAATGATTAAAGGATTTGGTGCGGGTTTTTCAATAGTGATTCTTCCATACAAATCACTTAAAATTGATCTTGGTTTAGATGAAAAACTTTCACCTCAATTTATTTTAGACATAAGCAGTGCATTTTGATGGATAGATTTTATTTTCCAAATCTTGAAATTACCCAAGACAAGTTCTTCATTGAGGGCGAGGAAGCACATCACATCACGGGAGTTATGAGAAAAAATATCGGTGATAGAGTTGAAATAACTAATGGCGAAGGTCTGACCTGCGAGTGCGAATTAATTGCAATTAAAAAATTTAGTGTAGAATGCTCGACTATTAGCCGTACAATAGTCAAGAAGAAGAAACCACAGTTCTATTTTCTAATACCAGTAATAAAAAATCCAAGTAGATTTGAATTCATGCTCGAGAAACTTACTGAGCTTGGAGTTAACCAAATCATTCCATTTATTTCTGAAAAATCGTTGAAAGTCTCAGACAAACATGAAAGGTGGACGAAGGTTTTAATTTCGGCAATGAAACAATCACACGAACCGTTTCTCCCTGTTCTGCATTCTATGATAAATTTTGATGAAGGAATAGATAATTTAAAAAGAGGTAATTCAGTTATTTTTCACGGTGATTTCGAGGGAGAGACTTTAGAACACTTAATTTCAGTTAAGAATATTTTCTCTGCAGATTCTGTTTATCTAATTGTTGGTCCTGAAGGAGATTTCTCTGAGAGAGAAAAAGAGACTTTGTCACGTTTAGATTCTATTCCGGTGAAACTTTCTGATAATCGACTAAGAAGTGAAACAGCCGCAATCACCCTGCTGTCGTTAATCAAGAATCTTTTTAAGGGAGTTCCTTAATAATTTCTTTTAATAAAACTGAGAACTTTGATTTTGCCTGATTAGCGGTTTCAGTAACTTCGTCATGAGTGAGTTTTGTTTTGGATATTCCCGCTGCAAGATTAGTAATGCATGAAATTCCAATTGTTTTCATATTTGAATTTTGACTGAAAATAATTTCAGGCACTGTCGACATTCCAACAGCATCACAGCCGGCTTTTTTCAAGAATTGAATTTCAGCGGGCGTCTCATAACTTGGTCCGAGTGAAAATGCGTAAGTACCATTTTTTAATTCAATATTTTCTCTCTGACTCACCTTAATAGCAATTTCCATCAATTCCTTTGGGAGTTTGTTCAAATTTCGAATATGACCGCCTAAAGATGTAAATTTAGATTTATAGTGTGGGAAAAAAATATCTGTTATCAACATGAGATCGCCTGGCTGCATTCCATCAGCAATTCCTCCAGCTGCATTTGTAATAATCAAATAATTTGAATTCATTCCTATTGCAATTTGAGTGGGAAGAATTATTTTCGAAATATTATATCCTTCGTAAAGATGGATCCTGCCCTTAAAAAGAAGAATATTTTTTTGCTCATATTTACAAAGTATAATCTCACCCGCATGACCAACGACTGTCGAAATAGGATAATTTGGAATTTCTGAAGTTTTTATCGATTTTTCTTTTGTGAGTTGTCCTGCAAAATCACCTAATCCTGATCCAAGAATTATAGAAATATCAATTGAGATGTTATTGAAATTATCTTTTACGAATGAAATAATTTTATTTGCGTCAAATTCCATTATAGTAGGAATCCAGCAATGGTAGCGGTCAATAAAGTTGCAAGTGTTCCGCCAGCAACAGCTCTTAATCCCAAGGATGCAAGGTCTTTTCGTCTTTCCGGAGCAAGCGGAGAAATTCCACCTATTTGGATCGCGATAGAAGAAAAGTTTGCAAATCCACAGAGTGCAAAAGTTGCCATGGTAATTGCCTTTTCTGAAACTAATTTTCCTTGCTGGATCATTGCAGACATATCAAGATATGCAACAAATTCATTTAAAACGATTTTTGTACCGACGAGACTCCCGAAATTAATCGCATCCTGCCAAGGCACACCGATAGCAAACGCGAGAAATTGCAATACTAAACCAAATATAATTTGCAAATTAAGCGGTTGGCTGTAATGTTCCATTATTAAAGCACTTAATCCAGTCCAGTTACCTATCCATTCAAGCAAATAATTCGCCAATGCTATCAAGGCAATGAAAGCTATTAACATTGCACCGACATTCAATGCGAGTTTCATTCCATCTGAAGCACCTGCCGCGGCAGCTTCAATAACATTTGAGGCATTTTTTTCTACTTTTATTTTCACAGTACCTTTAGTTACCGGTTCTCCAATTTCCGGGAAAATGATTTTAGAAATTGCGAGAGAAGCCGGAGCAGCCATAATACTTGCTCCCAGTAATTGTGTTGCAAATTTCAATTGTGCAGCTTGAATAGTTAAGTTATGTGCTTCAGCATAAGAAGAACCTAACATTTGAATATATGCAGCCATTACTCCGCCAGCTATAGTTGCCATTCCACCAACCATAATCGTTAGAAGTTCAGAGTTTGTTAAATCTTTCAAAAATGGTCTAATCATCAATGGGGCTTCTGTTTGCCCAACGAAAACGTTGGCAGTATTTGAAAGCGATTCAGCTCCGCTAGTCCCCATCACTTTTGCCATTATCCAAGCCATACCTTGAACAATTCGCTGCATTACTCCGAGGTAGTAGAGAACTGACATTAAACTCGCAAAAAATATTATTGTGGGCAGGACTTGAAAAGCGAAAAACACTCCAAGACTTTCAACGCTTCCAGGACCAAGTGCCAATTTCCCGAAAACAAATTTTGCGCCTTCAGTTGTAAAATTCAAAACGAGAACGAAAAAGCTCGACACCCAAGCGAAAAATTGTTTTGGCCATGCTAAAGGTGAGAAGAAACTCCCCATCGCATCACCTTTCATTAGAAAAATTGCAAATATAAATTGAATTAGAAAACCACTGGTGACCAACCGCCAGTTGACTCTCTTTTTATTATTAGACATTAAAAATGCAATTCCGATGATTACTCCGATTCCGAGCAATCCATTTAACACAGCAAGAATGTTCATGAGTTATTCACCATAAATAGTGTGACATTTTCTGCAGCGGGCTTCATAAATATTTGAGGCGCCCACAACTACTCGGTCTTTACTTACTATTGTACGCTGCGTACGATCGGCTGGATTTCCGCAAACAACGCAGATGGCAAGAGTTTTTGTAATATATTCCGCAATTGCGAGCAGATGGGGCATAGGTTCAAATGGGACGCCGCGGTAATCTTGGTCTAATCCAGCGATTATCACTCGTTTACCTTCATCCGCTAGTGAGTTTACAACTTCGATAAGATTGGATTTGAAAAATTGAGCTTCATCTATTCCGATAACATGTGAATCCTTGGATAACTTCAATATCTCATCTGCATCTTGGATGACTTCTGATGGAAGCGACTGCTCTGAATGTGAAACAATTTCTTTCTCAGAATACCGATCATCGATCTTCGGTTTAAATACGATCACTTTCTGTTTGGCAATCATAGCCCGCCGGCATCTTCTAATAAGTTCCTCAGTTTTACCGCTAAACATACAACCGGCAATCACTTCTATCCATCCGGTTTTATTTGGAAGTTGCTGTTGTAAAAATTCATTCATATCATTTACTCTTCAAATTTTCATCTCCAAAAGCGAATGGAAGCAATTCAGAAAGTTTGAACACTTTTAAATTCATTTTTCCATCTACCATCACAAAATCAATGTCACCGCATAAATCCATCAGAACTTGACGACATGCGCCGCAAGGCGGGCAAAAATTTTGATCATCCGATGCAACGGCAATTGCTTTAAATTTTCGAATTCCATCTGAATAAGCCTTAAAAACAGCAACACGCTCTGCACAAATGGTTAAACCGAAAGAGCTGTTCTCAACGTTGCAGCCTGTATAAATCTCGTTACTTTCAGTTAAAAGTGCAGCCCCTACATGAAAGTTTGAATATGGTGCGTGTGCAAATTTTTTTGCCTCGATTGCTTTTTCAGCTAGATGATTATAATCGATAGGTTTCATTCTCAAAAAAGTTTATTCGAATATATTTATTCCGAAAAGTTTAGGCAAATTAAATATTTCAAAAAATTAGTGATCGTTCAGCGTTTCTTAAGCGTAAAATAAAAAGTCGGAGTAAAATATCTATTTAGTATTCCTGGCTTGTTGTTTGCCATCAGTGTTAATAGTCGTTCAAATTTCAGTGAAGCTAATATTTTTAGTAAAGTAATGTGGAACTTTGACCAAATAATCTGTTCAGATTTAGAGATGAGTGTATGAACCGCTTCTATTGTGTAAATGTTTGATTTCAATGATAATTCATCGAAGAAACTTCTTAGTTGTTTGTAACTTAAAAGTTGGGCAACACCGGGTCTTCCGATTTCCTGTCTTCGGAATAATGGAATAAAAATTTTTCGGATTAATATTCTTGGAAACAAAGCTACGAAAGGAAAACCCCAGTGTGGATCGGCAAATAAATTAATTATCGAAAATTTATTCGGAGTGCTTATGTAAATTACTCCATCCTCATTTAGAAGGTTTTTTATTTCATTCAAAACACTATAAGGATCTGTAAAATGCTCAAGAGAATCTTGCAGAATTATAACATCAAAATATTTTTGTTTGAAGGGAAGCTTCTCAGCTAAACTGTAAATTAAATTAAATTCATGAGATATTATTTTCTGAGCTTTAAGTTTATCGTCACTATGATCAACCGAAAAAAGTTGATTACCACTTCCTAAAAAATTTTGCAGGGTTCCACCAGAACCCGACCCTAGATCAAGTATTTTTTTGTTTTCGAGGTTTATTGATTTAGCTAAAATGGATTTGACAAATTCCCCTTTTTTTATGGCAGCGTTCTTGGAACGAGTCCATTTTGTGTAATTGGGGTGTGAAGGATCTTCTGTGTATTCGTAACTGATTCTCACCATCGGATATTTTTTCTTCTAGATAAAACTCCAACTATTGGATAGAATAAAGTATATGCCAATTCACCGAAAATAATTTGAAGAGGAGACAGGCTTGAACTTATTTTCCTAGAAGTATAAGAGATTGATACAACATCAAGTAAAAATTTAGGAAGCGAGAGCAGAGCTAAATCAATTCGGCTAAAAAGTATGGATACCAAAAATGTAATTGTCAAAAATAAATTTCCTATGTAGTATGCACCAAGTAAAAATTTTAATTTCATTGGATAGTATTTACTAGCAGATAGATGTCTCGTCTTTTGTCGGAAATATTTTTTAATCGAATCCGCTGGTTCTGAAAAAACAATTGAATCTTTCGCAGAAGTTAATTGAATATTTTTGCCGCTTTTCCGCAATCTTTGGAGGAACAAATCATCATCTCCGCTAAGAGAATGATTGATTGACGTGAAGCCGCGAATCATTTCGAAAACGCTTCGCCTGTAAGCGAAATTTCTGCCAAAGCTCAAGTATGGGAGCCCAATAAAATAGAAAACGCTCATTAGAAAAGAAGATTTAATATTTTCATACCTGATAAATGTATTAAAAAATCCTTTTTTAACGGCGAACGGTGAAAAACCAATAACAGCGGATATTTCGGAATCAAATTGAGATGTAACACTTGTTATCCAATCTTTACCTGGTCTGCAATCTGCATCGGTGAGGAGAATTATCTCGCCATTTGATTGAGAAATTCCGTATGTAAGTGCAGATTTTTTCCCTTTGTCCATCGAGGGATTGTTTCGGTTATCTATATATCTAAGATTTAATAATTCATTTGATGCTTTTAAAATTAATTCGCGTGTCGAGTCAGTTGAATAGTCATCAACAATTATTATTTCATACTTCTCCAAAGGATAAGTTTGCGACACAAGAGAACGGATCAGCCCGCTAATATTTTTTTCTTCATTTTTTGCAGAGACAATTACACTGATAAATTTTTGTTCGAATGGCATTTGACTTTGCTTTGTACCCTTAAATTTAGCAATTAGTACAAGCACTAAAAAAAAGTAATAAAAGACTAAAAAAAGAATTATCACGGACAGCAGTAATTCCATAAGCAGAAATTAAACTTGAAGTTTATTTAGCACGAGCGAATGAACGCATTTCATTTAATTCATTCGCAAGAAATTTTGGATCGAGATCTATGAAACCGATCTTCTGTATAAATTTATCGATGTAGAATCTCTGTCCGGCTGAGAAATAGTCCTTCATATAATCTGCAAGTGATTTATTCTCGAACCAGTTATGACCATACAATTCGCGTATTTTTGTTTTAAACATTGCTTCGATAAACCATGCCCGAAGATAATCAACTGTGTAGAAGAAATCATCAACATCATCTAAGTAGTAATTTTTATCAGATGGATGTTGTTTATAGCCCAACACGGTACTTAAAATTTCCGAATACTTATCTGGCGCATTTTCAAAAGAGTCAATCAATTGATACTCGTAAATAAACTTTGCGCAATATCTTCTCGCCATGTACAATCGTTGAAAAGTTCTGAATTTTATAAAAGATTTAAATTCTGGCTCCTTCATCCCTAAAAAGTTTTTTAACCAATGAGGTTCATCCAACAAATGTTCGAATAAAAAAGAGTATGTTTCAGAATTCGTATAATTCCCAAGGTATTGGAACTCCATAAACTTTTCTGTGGTGAGGGCATAATGTAATGCGTGTCCTGTTTCGTGGAAGAGAGCCGCATAATCGTCAAATCCGCCAATTGGCTTAATGCTCATTCGAATATCTGTCGGGATCTCGATAGTAAAACAAGCTGCTCTAGGATTTTTCGTTGGTCGATTTTCCATATCGAGAATGATGTTTCTCATCGTATCAATTTCAAAACCCATTGAAGAGAAAGAGTTTTTCCAAACACTCACAAGACTATCTTTTGGGAAAGCTTTATCGAATTTATCGTTGCGAAGTAATCTTGAAACATCGTATCGGAAAAAATTATCACGATTAAGTTTATTTGTTCTTAAAATGTCATCGAGCAAAATAAAATAAAGCTCGTTTGTTGAGCTTATAAAACCTTCAACACTCTTCGAAAATTTATTGAGATCTTCACTTCGAACCATTGCACCAAATTGATTGAATGATTTAAATCCAAGTGAATCTAAAATGATGCTCTTTCTGATTTGATAAAGTTTTCGATAATTTATATTTAGCTCCTTGTAAATCGAATTCGCTGACTTATAAAGTCTTTCTCTCTTTGATTGAATTTTCTCATTTGCTATCTGGCTTCTCAAATTGTAAAAGGGAATTGCTCCTCGATCTGTATAGACCAAACCGCTGCTCATTTGATTTTCAATTTTATCTGATAAAGCCGCGGTTGATTTTTTAACGATTTCAGTATAAATGTGAACTTTGAGTCTTTCAAGTTTATCAACACGTTCAGGCCGCTGTTCAAGTTTTAAAAGCTCATTGATAGTATTAATATTTTCAATCGTGAATAAGTGGGGGGATTTTTTATAGAGATTGTTGAGATTTAGCTTACTGCCGTAAACGTAATTGTCAAATTCCAATCTGTTCGATTGAAGTATAAATTCCAAAACTTCTGTTCTAAGAGAATCTACCTCGCTGCGGAGGAATTCAAGCTCGTCTCGTTTTGCACCGGGGCAGCCCATAAAAATACTCGCAGTAATTGTTGTTATTAAAAATAGTGGCACGAAAACTTTTATATTATTCTTCATTTAATACCCACTCATCAAAATGTTGATTGTTTATTGGTGATAAGAACCTAGATATTTTTGTATAGATTAAACCATTACCTCTTTCGAACATAGTCATCGGATATGTGATAAAGAGATTTCTTTTTGCTCTCGTGCATGCAACATACATCAATCGCCGTTCTTCTTCAATGTCGTCGAATGATTCTGCAGATCGTGCACTGGGGAAAAAACCCTCGACTACAGAAATTACAAAAACGGAATGCCACTCCAGTCCTTTTGCAGAGTGAATTGTACTTAAGGTCAAGAATTCTTCTTCATTTCCAGAAGCAGCAATATCATACACGCTTGAACTCGGAGGCTCGAGTGCAAGGTCATCAAGAAATGAGTTCAACGATCTATAATTTTCACTAATCATTTGAAAGATTTCAAGGTCTTTCAGTCGTTTGTGAAAGTCGTCGTACTTTTCTCTCAGCAATGGTTCGTAATAGGGAATTATTAAACTTAATCGATCCGATGGGGTAAGAGACGGCTTTGATGATTTTGTTAATGTCTCGAAAAGCGTAAGAACATTTTCGGGATAATTTTTATTACGGATAAATTTTTGGAGATCGAATTTTGTTTTTGAAGTTTTTTCAATCTCATCTATAATGTCACGTGCTTTTTTGGGCCCGATGCCGGCAAGGAGCTGAAGAACTCTAAACCAGCTTATTTTGTCAACTGGATTGTTTATTATTCGCAATAGACTGATTAAGTCTTTCACATGGGCGGTTTCAATAAATTTCATCCCGCCGAATTTTTTAAATGGAATTCCGACTTTATTCAACTCAATTTCCAAATCAAACGAGAGATATCCCGACCGAAATAGAACGGCAATTTCTTTTAAATCGATTCCTTCCTCTCGCAATTCGAGGACCTTATCGACTATGAACTTCGACTGAAGATTATCACTATCTGCAGAAACTAAATAGGGGAGCTCGCCAAAAGAATTTTTTGTGAATAAAACCTTTGGGAATTTTTCCTTAGCGTGGGCAATGATTTCATTTGTGTAATTCAAAATTGCCTGCGTGCTGCGATAATTCTCTTCGATAGTTATAAGCTTAGCATCTTTAAATTGATTTGGGAAATCGATTATGTTCTTAAAGTTCGCTCCTCTAAAAGAATAGATACTCTGCGAGTCATCTCCGACAACCATAATATTCCGCGATCCGCCAAGCAAAGTCACGATATCAGCTTGAAGTTTGTTGGTATCTTGAAATTCATCCACCATAATATATTTATAAGTCCGATGAATGTATTTTCTGAAATCCTCATTCTCAATAAGAAGCTTTTTTAACGTTAGAAGTAAATCGTCGTAATCAAGCATCGAATTTCGTTTTTTGAACTCATGATATTCTTTATTTAATAAGAGTATATCATCAAGTGAATCGATGAAATGATGATAATCTTCACGAACGATTTCCTCAACAGATCTTTGGCGATTAACTGCCAGGCTGAAAATATCGGCAAGAGCTTGTTTCTTCGGAAATCTTCTTTTGTTTTTATCAAAACCTAAATTGCCTCTAAGAAGATTGATGACATCTTCGCTGTCAGATTGATCAAGAATTGTGAAAGTTGAACTCAGCCCAATTTTATTCGCGAATTTTCTCAAAATTAAATTGGCGAATGAATGGAATGTCCCGCCTGCAACTTTTTCAGCTCTCGAATCGATTAGCTCTGCAGCCCGCCGCAGCATTTCCTGAGCGGCTTTGCGAGTAAATGTAAGAAGAAGAATTGAGCCAGGATTCACTCCAGATTCTATTAATCTTGCAACTCGAAATACAAGCGTGCGAGTCTTCCCAGTCCCTGCACCAGCAATTACAAGTACAGGTCCTACGGTTGTCATTACTGCTTCTAACTGTGCAGGATTTAGGAGATTTTTATAATCAAGTTTATATTTTGGCTCGATGGGTTTAAGATTCTCATCGAGCCCGATATTAGACACTCTTTTTAGACTGTATTTTTTTACCATCGTGAATATTTTTTGTATGCACGCGGTTTGTCTAAAATTTCTTTAAAGATCATTCCTTTCTGAAGGTCGGTGTATCCTTTGAATGAAATATCGAATTTTTCTTTTACTTGTTCTTCATCAGCCAATTTGACAGTGCTGTCATAATTGTAAAGATCGAGAATGGGTTGAGCAAAATCTGCCTCGATTTTTTTCTTCTTATCTATATGCTCGACAGCCGCCGCTTTGAACTTGAAACTTTCTGATTGAGTATCTTTAGATTTGAACTTAAACTGGTCATCAGATTTATCAGAATATTTGCCATCAATTATGACCTCTGTTTCAGTTTGTCGTTCATCGGGGAAAGTTTCTCGTTCGCGTTTTATTCCTAGGAGATCTTCAATTTCAGCGAGAACATCTTGTGTTGTTTCAGCTTCATCCGGAATTGAAACATCCTCGTAATGTTCTTGCTGCTGTTCCGTTCTTTTGGGAATCTGCTGCGGCTTTTTCTTTTTAAAGAATGGAGAAAGTAAAGCATAAGCTATAAATAGAATTAACAGTATGTCAAAAATGTTTTCCATTTATTTTTCTTCTTTTTTGCCGGGACCTTTTGAAATAGATTGCCGCATATCTGTATCAGCTTGAATGTTGCGAATATTGTAGTAATCCATTATACCGAGATTCCCTTCTCTAAATGCTTCAGCAATAGCTTTTGGAATTTCAGCTTCGGCTTCAATAACTTTTGCTTTCATCTTTTGTACTTCTGCGACCATTTCTTGTTCGGTTGCAACTGCAGCTGCGCGTCTCTCTTCGGCTTTTGCACGGGCAATTTTCAAGTCGGCTTCCGCTTGGTCTGTCTGCAATTTTGCACCAATGTTCTCACCAACATCGACATCCGCAATATCGATTGATAAAATTTCAAATGCGGTTCCTGCATCCAATCCTTTTTCTAAAACAGTCTTAGAAATTCGATCGGGATTTTCAAGTACTTCTTTATGAGAATTGGATGAACCAATTGTAGTGACAATTCCTTCACCAACTCTTGCAATAATTGTTGCTTCACCTGCACCGCCAACCAATCGTTCAATGTTGGCTCGAACAGTAACTCGTGCGATTGCCCGAACTTGAATTCCATCTTTTGCAATAGCTGCGATAGGCGGTGTCTCAATAACTTTTGGATTGACGCTCATTTTTACTGCTTCTAATACATCTCTGCCAGCGAGGTCTATTGCTGTTGCTCGTTCAAAGCTTAAATCGATATTTGCTTTATCCGCTGAGATAAGAGCATTGATTACTTTTTGAACGTTTCCGCCAGCAAGATAGTGAGCTTCGAGTTTACCGGTTTCGACAACGATTCCAGCTTTAGTAGCAGTGATTAAACTTTTTACGATAATTTGAGGTGGGACTTTCCTCAGCCTCATTCCGACCAAATCGGAAAATATTTTAACCTTTACTCCGGCAAAATATGCTGTGATCCATAATCCTACAGGGATGAAATAGGTAAATATGATTAGAAAAAGTATTAGTCCGATAATTATAAGAAATGCTAATCCCGTTAATGCTTCCATTTTTTCTCCATTAAATAATTAGATTTTTGAAAAATATAGTTAATATTTACTTCTTAATAAAATTGAATCGCTTTGTCAAATCAATCTGCTTCACAAATCAATCCTTCATAAGTGCTTTGAAAAATATTTTTGGTTTCCTCATCGAATAAATAAAAGTGAATTTCCTCGAGACTCTGCGGCTGGTAGTTTAATACAGCATTCAACATTGTCTCCGCACACTTCTCTTTTGAAAATCCACCGACTCCAGTCCCGAAAGCTGGAAATGAAACTGAACTGATCTGCAATTTATCACAAAGCTTGAGCGTGTTTAACGTTGCATCTCGAATATATAATTCTGAGGTGATTAAATCCTGACCCATTACTGCTGCATGTATAACAAATTTCGATAAGAGGATTCCGGAATTTGTTTCTATTGCAGACCCTATAGGTATTGGACCTTTTGAAACTGCCTCAGCTTCAATAATGCTTCCACCGACACGTTTAATTGCACCTGCAACACCAGCTCCCATCCAAAGATGGTCATTCGCTGCATTGACAATTGCATCGGTTTCTGAAATTGTGATATCACCTTTTTTAATAAAAATCTTCATTTTTATCAGATTTTCAAACAATTTATTGTATTCAGGCTCTTGGTGTAAAAGTACGAAAAAGATTTATAATTAGCTTCCTTGAATAAGCATCTCTAATTAGCTATATTTTCACCGATAATAATATTGACTTAGAGCAAAAGGAAAGAAATGGACGGAAATTTTTCAAATAGAGTACAAGATGTGATAAGACTCAGTCGCGAAGAAGCTTTACGTTTAGGTCATGACTACATTGGCACGGAACATTTACTGCTTGGATTGATTCGCGAAGGAGAAGGGATTGCGATAAGAATTCTTAAGAACCTTGGTGTAGATCTTCTGAAACTTAAGCGAGCAGTCGAAGATACAGTAAGAACTTCGGGTGGAACCTTAACAATCGGAAATATACCGCTTACAAAATCAGCTGAGAAAGTACTCCGAATTACACAAATAGAATCAAAGATTTACAAAGCTGAAGTCATTGGGACTGAGCATTTACTACTTTCGTTATTACGAGATGAAGAGAACATTGCATGTCAGATTCTGCATCAATTTCATGTATCATACGATTCAGCCCGTTCTGAATTAAATAATATAATGAGTGGAAAATCATCTTCCACACCAAGTCATGTCCCATACGAACGAAAGCCTGATAAAACTAAAACTCCGGTTTTGGATAATTTTGGAAGAGATTTAACTAAACTCGCAGCAGAAGATAAATTGGATCCAGTTATCGGGAGAGAAAAAGAAATTGAACGAGTTGTTCAAATTCTCAGCCGGCGGAAAAAAAATAATCCTGTCTTGATCGGTGAACAAGGCGTTGGAAAAACTGCGATTGCAGAAGGATTGGCATTAAGAATAATTCAAAAGAAAGTCCCGCGAGTATTATACGATAAAAGAGTTGTTACGTTGGATTTAGCTGCACTTGTTGCTGGCACCAAATATCGTGGTCAGTTCGAAGAACGAATGAAAGCATTAATGAATGAATTAGAAAAAGCAAAAGAGGTAATACTCTTCATTGATGAACTACACACGATAGTCGGTGCAGGAGGTGCATCTGGTTCATTGGATGCATCGAATATGTTTAAGCCGGCACTTGCTAGAGGTGAACTGCAGTGCATTGGTGCGACTACGCTTGATGAATATCGACAGTACATCGAAAAAGATGGAGCTCTTGATAGAAGATTTCAAAAGATTCTTGTTGATCCAACAACGGTCGACGAAACAATCGAGATACTTGAAAATATAAAATACAGATATGAAGAGCATCACAGTGTTCGATATACAGATGATGCAGTGAAATCTTCAGTTGTGCTGAGTGACAGATACATTACAGATAGACATTTGCCCGACAAAGCAATTGATGTTTTAGATGAAGCCGGCGCCAGAGTTCATCTCGCGAACATACATGTTCCTCAAGAAATTCTTGACCTTGAAGAAGAAATTGTGAAGATCAAGCAGCAGAAAATTCAGGTTGTAAAAAGTCAAAACTATGAAGAAGCGGCTCGGCTCCGTGATATGGAACATAAATTCCAAAATGAACTTGAGAAAGCAAAGAAAGAGTGGGAAAAAGAAACAAGCTCGGTTGTACATGAAGTTGGCGAAGAAGATATTGCTTCAATAGTTGCTATGATGACAGGAATACCAGTAACTCGTGTTGCGCAATCAGAATCTGAAAAACTGCTCAAGATGGAAGAGACGATCAAAAAGCAAATAATCGGTCAAGATGAAGCAATCATTAAACTCACTAAAGCAATTCGACGTGCAAGAGCAGGCTTAAAAGATCCGAAACGCCCGATTGGAAGTTTTATTTTCCTTGGACCAACCGGAGTGGGAAAGACTGAGTTGGCAAAAGTTTTGGCGAGATATCTATTTGATTCTGAAGATGCTCTGGTAAGAATCGACATGTCTGAATATATGGAAAAGTTTTCCGTATCAAGATTAGTAGGAGCTCCTCCTGGTTATGTCGGATATGAAGAGGGCGGGCAACTTACAGAAAAAGTTCGCCGTAAACCTTATTCTGTTGTGTTGTTAGATGAAATTGAAAAAGCACATCCCGATGTGTTCAACATTCTTCTCCAAGTTTTCGACGATGGAATTTTAACCGATGGACTTGGGAGGAGAGTTGATTTTAAAAATACAATCATTATTATGACTTCTAACGTTGGTACTCGAGACATTAAAAAAGCTGGTATGATGGGATTCGGCAAGAAAGAAATCGAAGATGATTACAAACACATGAAAGATACGATTGAAGATTCAATGAAACGACTCTTCAATCCGGAATTTTTAAACCGAATTGACGATTACATTGTATTCCATCATCTCACAAAAGAACATATTCTCGAAATCATTGGACTGAAGTTAGACGATCTGTGGAAGAGAATGTCTGCGCAAAATGTTAAAATCAGTTTAACTGATCAGGCAAAGAATTTTCTTGTTGAAAAAGGATATGATCCCGTTTATGGTGCACGCCCATTGAAAAGAGCATTGCAAAAATATCTTGAAGATCCAATTGCAGAGGAAATGCTCAAAGGGACATTCAAAGAGGGTAATCCTGTCGTGGTGGATCACACTAACGATGAAGATCTGCTTCGATTCAATCCAAGCGATTCCACTGAATCACCATCCCATGATGAAGAAGTGGAAGAGAAGTTAAAACCTTAACATTTTTATAATTGCAGGTCGAAGGAATGAATTCGGCCTGCAAATTCAAAAACTCCCCAAGATTTTAGTTATTTCCAAGAAAAAAACTCTTTGCCCAAAATCAATTATGGCTTATATTTGCAGCACTTTGAAATCCAAATTCAATAAATAATTAGGCTTCTAAAATGAAAAAATCTTTTCTCATTTTCTTATTTGCGGTCATTTCGGTTTCAGTTAATGCTCAAGTTGAATATTCTTCCCGTCTTGCTGAAAAATTAGAGCAAATGTCGAATATCGAATATGTGCGTGTACTTTGTTTGCTTCGTGATCGTGTAGACATTGAAGCTCTTGACAAACAACTTTATGCAGAGAATGCTTCACTTGAAAGAAGAGCTTATGAAGTTATCACTCGTCTTCAGGAAAAGGCAAATATTACTCAAACCAATCTGAAAAATTTTTTAGCTTCAAAAGTATTTACTAACGAAGTTAAAGCTTTTGAATCTTTATGGGTTACAAACCTAATTGTTGTAGAAGCAACAAAACCTATTATCCAAGAATTATTGCGCAATTCAGAAATTGAGTCCATGGATATTGATGCAATGCTTCGGCTGGATCCCTATGTCAACGAAGGTGATTCACCGCCAAAAGCTGCTGGGACAGAGACCGGATTAAAAGTCGTTGGAGCTGATAAAGTGTGGAAACTCGGCATCACCGGAGCTGGAAGTATCGTAATGGGAATAGATACAGGTGTAGAAGGAACTCATCCTGCTTTCGCCTCACGATGGCGTGGGAATTTTGTTCCAGCAAGTCAAGCATGGTTCGATCCTGAAACAAGTACAACATCCCCTAACGATTGCGACAGCCACGGCACTCATACAATGGGGACAATGTGCGGACGTGCTGGCTCCGATACAATCGGAATGGCATTCGATGCACAGTGGATCGCAGCAAAAACTATTTGTTCTTCTCCTGCTACGAGTAAAAATTTAGCAGCTTTTCAATGGGCAATGAATCCAGATGGAAATCCATCGACGATAGACGATATGCCAACTGCAATTAATAATTCGTGGTACGATCCAAACACGACAAATCAATGTTCAGGTACTTACAAAACTACATTTGACGCGGTTGAAGCTGCCGGAATAGCAATTGTATTTAGTGCAGGAAATAACGGACCTAATGCTTCCACCATCACTATGCCCAAAAATATTAATACCGATGATGTGAATGTTTTTTGCGTAGCGAATGTTAATGGAAATACAATTGGTTATCCGATTGCAAGTTCATCAAGCCGCGGTCCTTCGACTTGCGGAGGAACTGGTTCGCTCTTGATCAAACCCGAAGTCTCTGCACCAGGTACATCAGTTCGTTCAGCAACACTTGGCGGATCCTACGGTACTAAATCTGGAACATCAATGGCATCTCCTCATGTTGTTGGAGCAATAGCTTTATTGAAACAAGCTGCACCGCATTTAACTGGCAGACAATTGAAATTAGCTTTGTATAATACAGCAGTTGATTTAGGAGAACCGGGAGAAGATAATACTTACGGAAAGGGGATCATCGATGTATATGCCGCCCTTCTTTATTTAGGAAGTAGAGATTCTATCGGTCCAACAAGAATAACCAATCTTGCTGTTACAGCGCCTGGATCAAACAGTTTAAAGTTGACCTGGACAGCTCCCCATGATACATCACCAGGCGGTGTTACACAATACGACATTCGCTACACAACAAGCGGAATGATCACAGACACGAATTCCTTTAATTCAGCAACGAAAATTTTAAATTCGCCTAAACCTGATAGTACTGGTATGCCGCAATCCATTAATATTGCTGGATTAGCTTCTAGCACAACATATAATTTTGCTATTCGCTCGAGAGATGTCTGGGGAAACTGGTCAGAAGTTTCAAATAGTCCAAGTGGAGTGACACTCGCAAATCCGAATTTATCTTTAAATAGAGATTCACTTTCATTCGTTAAACCGAAAGATGTTGCTTTCAGTGATTCTGTAATGGTCAGTAACACTAGTTCTTCTCCATCCACGCTCGATTTCGAAGTCGTACTTCAGAATCATACTTTCCCAACAAAGAGCTTTTCAATTAAAGCTCTGCCCGTATGGGATGAAAGCATGAGAGCTTCAAATGATAAATCGAATAATCCAAGCGGAAACGGAATATCAATCGAAGGAAGCGGTGGTCCGGATCTTTACGGTTATAGATGGAAAGATAGTGACGAAGCCAGTGGGCCGAGATTTACTTGGTCGTCGATTTCGACTATCGGTACAGCGATAACATTGAATGATGATGCATTCTCCCTTCAGACTTTGCCATTTAATTTTAACTTTTATGGAAATAACTACAATTCTGTAGAAGTTGTCAGCAATGGTTATTTAAGATTTACGAATTACACAACAACCTATCCAACGAATGGAGCAATTCCCGCAACAGCTCTTCCGAACAATGGAATTTATGGTTTTTGGGATGATCTGGCACCAAATCAAGGCGGAAATGTTTATGTCTATTCTGATGCAGTTGGAGGTAAATTTATTGTAGAATACAACAATGTGGCTAGATATAACAATACTACAAGCAGAGTTACTTTTCAAATTGAACTTCAGAGAAGCGGATCAATTACATATCGATATTTGAGCATGGTGGGAACGATGAACAGTGCTACAATCGGAATTGAAAACAGCACAGGAACAGATGGACTTCAGGTCGTTTATAATAATAATTATGTCAAAGATAGTCTTGCCATTAAATTCCAAAAAGAACCTGAATGGTTGAACTTAAATAGACTTTCCGGTTCTATAGCACAGGGAAATTCATTAGCATTAGTTCTTCAGATGAACACGGCTGAGCTTCTTGCAGGCATTTATAGAATGGAAATGAAAGTTACAAGTAACGATACATCAAAGCCAACAGCAATCGTACCGGTTCGATTGATGGTAATCGATTCGTCAGCTTCTGCCGCATCGAGTTTCTCGACACAAGCCGGATGGAATCTAATTTCGATTCCGCTCCAAGCTGTTTTGAAAACAAAGAGCGATCTTTTCCCAACGTCAAATTCAAATGCTTATGGTTATTCAAATGTATATACCATCAAAGATACACTTGAACTTGGGTACGGCTACTGGTTGAAATTTCCATCGAATCAAAATCACACTATATTTGGAAATAATGTCAGCTCAACAAGTGTCCCTCTTAATAATGGATGGAACATGATCGGTTCATTGAACGATAGCATTACAATTTCTACAATCACCACAACTCCTCCTGGAATTTTGGCTTCAGTCTTTTATGGATATAACAGCGGTTATTACACTGCTTCCGTAATCGAAAAAGGAAAAGGATATTGGATCAAATCGAACAATTCCGGAACATTGAATTTATCAACTACACTTGCAAAAGATGGTAGTTCTGGTTTAGCGGCATTTATTGATCCAGATTGGCCAATGCTGAGAATATCAGATGCATCTGGAAACAACACAAATCTTTATTTAAGTAATTCATCTGTTTCGGAGATTTACGAATTACCTCCGGCTCCGCCGATCGGGATCTTTGATGCGAGATTCACCAATAACAAATTTGCTGGAAATATAAACGAAACGAATTTAATTCAATTCTCTTCATCAAGCTATCCAATTGAAATTGAAGTATTGAATTCAAAATCTTCATTTAAGATCGAAGACGTGGTGAATGGTAATTTGTTAAAACAGACTCTAAGTGAAAACCAGAAAATTATTGTTACAAATCCAGCAATTAATTCGGTTAGATTAAATTCCAATGCTGCACCGACTTCGTATTCGCTTGATCAGAATTATCCGAATCCGTTTAACCCCAGTACGAATATCAAATTCCAAATCCCGATTACGAGTAAAGTTAGTTTAGTTGTGTATGATGTGCTCGGAAGGGAAGTTGCCTCTCTGGTTAATGAAGTTAGAGAATCAGGTGTATATAATGTAATATTCAACTCAGAGCAGTTCGGACTTTCGAGCGGAATTTATTTCTATCGGCTTGTGGTGAGCGGAGCGAATCCATTGGCTGCTGGAGAATTTACCTCAATTAAAAAATTAATTTTGATGAAATAAACGCTTTGTTCTATGTAATGAAAAACCCGACCAGCATCAGCCGGTTGGGTTTTTATTGACCGTTGATGATTAGTTAATCTTAACTTTACTATGCATGTTTTAAATTTAATTTTATTATTATAACTATATGAATAAAATTAAATTTCAATCCATGATTTGGTTGTTGATCTTTTTGATCAATTTCGGTTTTTCACAATCCTGGATTCGCATAAATCAGCTCGGTTATTTTGAACAATCCATTAAAATTGCTATCACAAAAAGTGAGGAAAATTTATGGCGGTTAACATATCTATATTGGGGAGGATTTAATCCTGAAGAAAACCGCTCGATTATTTTGAGACTTTCAAAAATTCTTAACTTAACTTTTTGACATTTATCTTAATTACATTTATTTTTCAACAGAATTAAATATGAATTAAAGTTTAATGAATGCAACATGTGACCATATCCAATTTGATGAACAAGGTATTCCATTTATTGCTGGAACAAAGATTAAAGTAGTAGAAATTATTGTGGAATATTTGGCTTACGCTTGGAGCCCCGAAGAAATACACTTTCAACATCCCAATCTAAGTCTTGGACAAATTCACACAGCACTTGCTTATTATTGGGATAATCAAGAGAAGATGGATGCGGAGATTAAAAACCGGATTGAAAAAATTGATAAATTGAATAACAAGCACTCTAACTTAAAGCTCAATAAAAAATTTAGTTTTGAAAAAACAAGCTAAATGGCATTAGCTTACTATTTTGATGTTCATATTCCCCGTGCAATAAAAAATGGCTTACTCTTAAAAGGAATAGATGTATTAACCTCACAAGATGATGATACTTCACTGCTTTCCGATTTCGAAATATTAAAAAGAGCGACAGAAAAAAATAGAGTGATGGTTTCTTTTGATGATGATTTACTTTCGATTGCGGCTAACTTGATTTCTAAAGGTGATAAATTTGGTGGTTTGATCTATGCACACCCGATGAGAATTACTATCGGTAAATGCGTTAAAGATTTAGAATTAATTGCTCTATCTCTACTTCCGGATGAGATGAAAAATCAAATTATCTTTTTACCACTGAAGAGTGATGTTTAACATAACTACCCTCTGAATCATCTGGGGCGTCTGCAACTAAATGATTGAACACAACCCGATCATGTGGTGCAGCTGCAGCCGACACTGTGCCTCCTCATTTGTTAAAAGATTTAGTTGGAGGAGCACTAGCTTGATGTTTAATTTTTTTTGTTTCAAATATATAATTGAAGAATGCAGAAACTGAAAACTTTAATTTTTCTCTATTGCTTGCCAATTAGTTTATTTTCGGCTGAGCGATCATGGATTCGCATCAATCAGCTCGGTTACCTTGAAGAATCCATCAAAATTGCTGTACTAGTGAGCAAAGAAGATTTCACTCTTTCACAATTTGAAGTCTGTAATGCACTCACCGATAAAGTAGAACTCCAATCTAAAAACATTAACAAATTTGGCGAGTGGGGAGCTTTCAAATCTTCGTATCGACTTAACTTCTCGGAACTGAAAAAAAGCGGTGCGTATTACATTAAAGCTGGGAATATCAAATCGCCTGTCTTTAGAATTTCTGATGATATTTATAATGGTGCGGCAGATTTTCTTTTAAATTATATGCGTCAACAGAGATGTGGCTACAATCCATTTTTGAAAGATTCGTGTCACACCCGCGATGGCTTCATTATTTATCATCCGACTCTCGATTCGACTTACATCGATGTCAAGGGCGGCTGGCACGATGCTTCTGATTATTTGCAGTACGTTACAACTTCCGCCAATGCAACTTTACAAATGTTGTTTGCATATCAACAAAATCCAAATTCTTTCGGTGATTATTTTGATGCGAATAGCGATGCAGGTTCAAATGAAATTCCAGATATTCTTGACGAAGCAAAGTGGGGAGTCGATTGGCTTCTTCGAATGAATCCCGAAAAAGATTTTATGTTCAATCAAATCGCAGACGACCGCGACCATATGGGATTTCGCCTCCCAACGGAAGATACGATCAATTATGGTAAGCCCCGGCAAAAGAATCAAAGATTTGCCGAGCGGCCTGTCTATTTTATAAATGGACAACCGCAAGGTGTGCTCAAACATAAAAACCGAACAACAGGTGTCGCTTCAACTGCCGCTAAGTATGCCTCAGCCTTTGCCTTAGCCTCACAATTGTTAAACGATTATTACCCTGAACTTACGGATGTGCTTATTCAAAAATCCATTGACGCTTATGAGTTTGCACAAGAGTTCCCCGGAGTATGCCAGACGGCACCGTGCAGAGCACCATATTTCTACGAAGAGGATAATTGGGTAGATGACGTCCAGTTAGCGAGTGTATTAGTCCATAAAGTGAATAAAGTTCATAAAGTTTGTAAGGTTCATAAAGCTTGCACTGAGTCCGCCAATGCGGACGAATGTGTTCATAAGGTTGAAAGTGGGGATAAGGAAAATGTCGTTGATGAATATTTTCATAAAGCTATTGAATTTGGGAGAGGGGAAAAAGTTACACCTTGGATGGGAGCCGATACCGCGAGACATTATCAATGGTATCCATTCATCAATCTTGGACATTACTATCTCGCATCTTCGAAAGATAAAAAAATCTCGAAAGAATTTATTTCCTATATAAAGGATGGTTTGGAAAAAATTTTTCAAAGAGGAAAAGCGAATCCATTCCAATTTGGTATCCCATTCATCTGGTGCTCGAATAATTTAGTCGCCGCTGCAATGACACAAGCAAGATTGTATCATCAACTCACAGGTGATACTCGATATTTAGAAATGGAAGCTTCTCTGCGCGATTGGTTATTCGGATGCAATCCGTGGGGAACGAGCATGATTGTCGGATTTCCAAAATTCGGTGATTATCCAATCGATCCTCATTCTGCGTTCACTCATGTTTATAATTATCCGATTGACGGCGGCTTAGTCGATGGACCTGTTTACGGGTCAATATTTAATAATCTCATTGGTATAAAATTGTATAATGATGATGAATATTCGGAGTTTCAATCTGATCTCGTAGTTTATCATGATGATTGGGGGGACTACTCAACTAACGAACCGACGATGGATGGAACGGCAAGTTTGACCTATTATTTTTCTGCACTTGAAAAGTTGGGAAGCTCAAAAACTAAGCAGAAAAAATTTGAAAAGAGTCACGGCGGAATAATTCAGGGAGATAAAACTGAAAAAGAGATCTATCTCGTTTTCACCGGGCACGAATTTGCTGATGGAGGTGAATCAATATTAGAAACCTTGAAGAAACATAATGTCATAGCGAGCTTTTTTTTTACAGGTGATTTTTACAGAAATGAAAACTTCAAAGGGCTAATCGGTGAAATTAAAAAAGACGGACATTATCTCGGTGCCCACTCCGATAAACATCTCCTTTACTGCGATTGGATCAATCGAGATTCGCTTCTAATTTCCAAGCAAGAATTTTTTGAGGATATCAAGAATAACTATAAAGAGATGGAAAAGTTTGGGATTAATCCATCTGATGCTAAATTCTTCATTCCACCTTTTGAGTGGTACAATGAAAAGATTGTTGAATGGTGTGATGAACTTGGCATAACTTTAGTCAACTTCACTCGAGGTACATATTCGAATGCGGATTATACTCTCCCTGAGATGAAAAATTATTTAAGCTCAGAGGAGATTTATAATAGGATTTTGAACTTTGACTCAACAAATCCCTCTAGACTTAATGGCGTGATTCTCTTAATCCACGTTGGAAGTGATCCGAAAAGAATTGATAAATTCTATCACAAACTTGATGATTTAATTAGAAATCTGAAGGATAATTCATACAATTTCGTCTCAATGAGCACTTTAAACTGAAACAAGGATAAGTAAAATCTAAAAGTTCCCTTCCGGTTTAGCTTGAGACAAGAGTAAAAGTTAAGGGATGAAGTAATCACTAAATCTCAGAACTATTTTGCTAGAATAATAATTTCCAACTATCCATCTTTAATTTAGTGAAAAGGATGAAATTTCAATTTGGAAAAATTGATTTTTTCAATTTTTGATTTATTTTGTGATAAAAATTCTATACTTTAATACGTGCAGATAAATATCCAAGCCGTTTTAAATACGAAGACATAATTACCAGTTACAGGGAAAAATATAATCCTCGTGTTCGGCTGCTGAAATTAAATTACCATTGAGTCACATTTTATTCAAGAGGTGTAAGGAGGGGTAAGTAAACTTACAATCATTAAAAGTGGTTTATGCGAAAAACAAATACACCAAAAATTCAAAAGCAAAAAAAGTCCACTTCAACCTCAGCAGACAATTCGAAAAAACCGGCGCTCCTAACTAAAAATTACTTAACCGATGTAATAGAATCTTCCTCAGAATTTATTGGAACTGCAGATGAAAATGGTAACGTGATCTATCTTAATAAATCTGGTAGAAAATTACTTGGTATAAATTCTTTAGCTCAATTTAGAAAAAAGACTATCTCAGATTTCATTCATGATAACGACATAAATAGAGTGTTTAATAGTATCATACCAAAACTACTAAAGAAAAAGAAATTAAAAGAAGAAGTTTCACTTAAGTCAATCGATGGATCAGAAATTTTGTTAGAATTGTCTGCCTTTGTCCATGAATCTGAAAAAGGGAAGAAACTTCTTTCAGTTGTCGGCCGAGATATAAGTAATCGAAAAGCTCAGGAAAGATTAATTCATAATTATTTTGAACAATATAACACGATCTTGACCACAACTCCCGATGGATTCTGGCTGACTGATATTAACGGACGCTTACTTGAGGTAAATAATAATTACTGCAAAATGAGTGGTTATAAAAGAAATGAATTGTTGAAATTATCTGTAACCGAGCTTGTTGCAATGGAATCACCTGAAGAAACAGCCCGTCACATCCAACAAACAATTACAAAAGGAAGTGATGTTTTTCAAAGTAAGCACAGAGCAAAAAACGGCAAGATTTTCGATGTTGAAGTCACAACTACATTTCTTGAAAGTAAAAGACAATTTATTACATTCATTAGAGATATAACTGAAATAAAAAAAGCTCTCCAAACTATTAAGGAAAATGAAGAAAAATTCAGATTACTTATAGAGAAATCACCAGTTGGAATATTCTTAGATGATAGTAAAGGAAATGCGATCTTTATAAATGATAAGTGTGCAGAGCTTATTGGAGTTCTTCCTGAAAATGCTATAAACATGAACTGGATATCGGCAATTCATCCCGATGATAGAGAAAGAGTAATGTCAAAATTGACGAATACTGTGCAAAATATCACAGAATTCCATTTAGAATATCGTTGGGTACACGAAGATGGAAAAATTGTTTGGACACGAGGTGATATTATTCCAGTCAAAGATGAAAATAATCAAGTAGTTGTTTATATAGGTACATTGACAGACATTACAAGTAGAAAGCGTGCTGAAGATGAAGTAAAAAGACTTAATCGTGTCTATGCAGTCTTAATTGATACAAACCAAACTATTATTAGAACTCGTGATAAACAAAAACTATTTGAAGAAATATGCAGAATTGCGGTAGAGAAAGGGAAATTTCACTTAGCCTGGATTGGCATAGTAAATAAAGAAAATAATGAGATTGAAGTAGTCGCGAGTGCTCAGCTGAAAGAAGTAAATATAATTGAAGAGAAAATAACTATATCAGGAATTGAACAATGCAGATGCCTGAGTAAAAAGGTGATAGAATCTAATAATTATTTTGTAGTAAATAATATTGAGCAAGATAATCTGCTAGGTAAATGCAAGAAAGATTCTGTAACTCTCGGCTGTAAATCAGCCGCTTCATTTCTAATAAGAATGGAAAATGAAATCATCGGAACGTTTAATTTATTTTCGAAAGAAATTGAATTCTTCCACATAAATGAAGTAAAACTTTTAGACGAAATGGCTTTGGATATCTCTTTCGGTCTCGAATTTATTGATATGGAAGAAAAAAGGAAAAAATTACTAGAAGAATTAAAAGCAAGCGGAGAACAATTCCGCAAGTTATTTGAACTATCACCTATCGGAATCGGAATTGCTGACTTGACTGGAAATTTACTTGCTTATAACGATGCAATCCTTGCACAAGCAAATTATAAAAGAGAAGATGCAGCAAAAATCAAGCACGTAGCTGAACTTTATTATGATCCCAAACAAAGAGCTGAAGTTCTCGCTCTATTCCAAAAGCAAGGCTATGTTAGAAACCATCATGTATTATTCAAAAGAAAAGATGGTACTCCCTATGATGCATTGATGTCCTTAACAAGCACAACTTTTGAAGGTAAACCCGCGCTCTATGCTTTAATAGAAGATATCACAGAGCGAATAAAATCAGAGAGAGCTTTAAAGATAAGTGAAAAAAAATACAGAGATATTTTTGAAAATGCTGCTGTAAGTATTTAGCATTGAAATAAAAGTGGTAAGTTCTTAGCTGTAAATAGTACTCTCGTCAATATGCTTGGTTACAATTCAAAGGAAGAATTATTACAAAAATCATTGACAGAGGATATTTATTTCAATAAATCCGAAAGAGCAGTATTAATGAGAAATATGAGACAATTGGTTATATCACTGATCATGTAGTTAGATGGAAGAAAAAGGATGGTGTGCTAATCTGGGTACAACTTTCTGCAAAAGCTATTACAGACGAATCTGGAAAGACACTTTATTATGATGGTTTTATTCGTGATATTACAGAGCAAATTGAAACCGAAGAATTAGCTAACAAACTATCAACAGCTGTTAAACAAAGCCCTACTGTTATTATAATTACTGATACAGATGGAAAAATTGAATATGTTAATCCAAAATTCACAGAGTTAACTGGATATACTTCTGATGAAGTTCTTGGAAAAACTCCAAGAATTCTTAAGTCAGGTTATCATCCACCGGAATTTTACAAAGATCTTTGGGATACAATTTTATCTGGTGATGATTTTAAAGGAGAAATACTTAACAATAAGAAGGATGGTACAAGTTATTGGGAAGATACAATGATTTCACCAATCAAAGATGAATTTGGTAAAATCACTCATTTTGTTTCTTTAAAAGAAGATATAACAGAAAGAAAGAAAATGTTATCTGAACTTATAGAAGCGAAAGAAAAAGCAGAAGAAGCTTATAGACTAAAAAGTGGATTCATATCTGCAATGTCGCATGAAATACGAACTCCTCTGAATATAATTATAGGATACTCCGGTGTCATTAAGGACCTGTATCACGATCCGAACGATCAGCAAGCTGGAACTTATTTTAATTCAATAGAAAGATCTGGTATGAGGTTAATAGATACGATTACGGACATCTTAGACATCTCTCGCCTCGAATCGGGTAATTTTGAAATCACCTTAACTCCGATCGCGCATAATTCAATTGTCATTTCAGTATCTAAACAACTGGAAGTTATGGCCGCGGCGAAAAATATTCCGATCGTTCACGATTTGATGAAACAAGAACCATTAATTCTGGCAGATGATTACTGCTTGAACGGAGTTTTGATGAATTTGATTAATAATTCGATCAAATTCAGCAAAGCTGGACAAATTCAAATTAAAACATATGTTGAAGGTGATTATGCTGTTTGTTCCATAAAAGATCATGGAATAGGTATGTCCGAAGAATACCAAAAACATTTATTCGAATCATTCAGTCAAGAAGAGGTCGGGACTTCAAGATCTTTTGAAGGTTCTGGTCTCGGTCTCGCATTAACCAAGAGATATTTGGAATTAATGAAAGGAAAAATTGAAGTTCAAAGTAAAAAAGGCATTGGCACAACGATGAAATTCAAAATTCCTATATCAGATAAAAAAAATTAATGTTATGAGTGAAACTAATTCAGCATCGAAACCAAGAATTTTGTATGTAGAAGATCATCTCGAGGCATATTCACTCGTAGAAATTTTACTGAACAAGTATTTTGAATTAATTCAAGCTGAATCACCTGAGCAGGCTTTTGTGAAACTTAACTCAGAGAAAGTTGATCTGATACTCTTGGATATTGCCTTAAAAGAAAAACTTGATGGACTGAAATTTCTAACCGAGATTAAAGCGAATGAAAAATTCAAACATCTCCCGGTATTAGTTCTGACTGCTTATGCCCTTCATGGCGAGAAAGAACTTTTTATGAATGAAGGGGCAGATGATTATGTAGCCAAACCATTTAACAAGCTCGACCTTGTTGATAAGATAAACAAGCTGATTAAATAATTTTTAAGCCCGCGAAAAATCAATATCTCCTGACATCTTTCTGAGTAACATTTAATTTAATTGTATTTTAAGTGTTATATTGACCGTTGAGTGTTATGAAAAATTATAAATATAAACATGTAATTTGGGATTGGAACGGCACTTTACTTGATGATTCATGGCTTTGTGTTGAGATTATGAGTGGAATGCTTAAAAAGCGAAATATGATGGATTTTGATGCTGAGACCTATCAACGGTTGTTTGACTTTCCGGTTAGAGATTATTATCAAACACTTGGCTTCGATTTTGAAAAAGAATCCTTCGAAATTGTTGGAACAGAATTCATCATTGAATATGAAAAACGAAAGTATGAATGCGGATTATATCCTTCGGCCATCAGCATATTAAATCAAATCCGTGATTCTGGAATCTCTCAGTCGATTCTTTCAGCTTACAAGCAAGATACGCTTGAGACTTTGGTTGATCATTTCGGTCTGCGTAATTTCTTTCTAAAAGTCGTTGGGCTGAACGATCATTATGCAAAAAGCAAACTCGATAATGGAAAGCTTCTAATAGAAGGTTTGGGAATCGATACTAAGCAGATAATTTTAGTTGGAGATACAAAGCATGATCACGAAGTTGCTTCTTCGATCGGGACCGATTGTATTTTGGTTTTCGGCGGACATCAAAGCAAGGAGCGCCTTAGAACTTGCGGAGTCCCAGTTTATGAAAAGCTTGAAGATATTCTCAGCCACATCGTCGAAGGCAAAAATTTAAGTCGTTCTTGCCCCAAACAATAAAAAGAAAAAAATGTTACGAATTTTAAATGTTATATCATTTTTTAAATGATATTCAAAACTCACGCCCTGTTTCCCATTCTCTTGGTAAGAGAAGGGGAATCAATTGCTGTCACCGACCGGTCGGTGACAGCAATAACGTAGTCATTTTAATGACATGTCTCGTTTTTATACCTCTAATAATTTATTTTAAGCAGATGTAATTAAAGTACATCAACCTGAGGAATCCATCTGGCTTCTTTAAACTAACGGCTCATTTTTCTATATTTAATAAAAATATTCAACGTCTATGAATAAACTTAGCGCAAATGAAATCGATTTAATGCTAACAAAGCTCCCCAAATGGAGTTTAATAGAAAATAGAATCGAGCGAAATTTTGTTTTTGCAAATTTTATGGAAGGGATTGAATTCATTAACAAAGTTGCAGAACTCGCTGAAGAAAAAGATCATCATCCGGACATTTTATTGTTTAGCTATAGGAATGTGCGCATTTCACTCGCGACCCATAGTGTCGGAGGATTAACTCAAAATGATTTTGATTTTGCGGAGGAACTTAATAAGCGTTTTTAATGACAAATCAAGAAAAGCTTCAAATATTCCGCGAAACTGGCGCACTCTTGGAAGGACACTTTTTATTAAGTTCCGGTCTGCATAGCGATGTATATTTTCAATGTGCCAAGGTGCTGCAATATCCAAAATATTCTACTTTCTTTTGCGATGAGATTGCAAAACATTTTTCGAAAGTTGAGATAGACGTTGTGATTTCTCCTGCTTTAGGTGGAATTCTTGTCGGACAGGAAGTTGCAAGATTAATGGATAAAAAATCGATCTTCACTGAGAGAGTTGAGAACTTAATGACACTTCGGCGTGGATTTGAAATTCTTCATGGAGAAAAAGTTTTGATATGCGAAGATGTTGTTACAACAGCAAAATCATCCAAGGAGGTCGCAGCGGTCGTAGAAAAATTTGGCGGCAAAGTAGTGGGACTTGGATCAATTGTCGACCGAAGCAGCGATTCTCTCCAATTGGACTATAACTTTTTCAGTACAATTAAAATATCTGCCAAAACTTATGATGCAAATTCGTGTCCGCTTTGTGAGTCGAAAATTGCGATTGAAAAACCCGGAAGCAGAAAGATAGGTTAACAATGGAAAGTTTTTATAGCTGGTTGGAAAAATTAATTCCGAATGTACTTTTAATGCATGTTGTAGTATCTGTTGGGATAGTATTAATCACGGTCATTGCTGGCAGAATTCTAAATCTAATAATCCGAATTTTAATTAAACCATTTGCCGGGAAAACGAAGACAACATTAGACGATAAAATTATCCACGTCATCGAAAAATTCTCAAATAGAATATTTGTGGTACTCGCTCTATATCTTGCAATTCGGTACTTTATCAATTCTTTATTCAAAGATTCCCGAATTAAAGAGTATGTCGGTCAAACACTCTATGACTTCATAGTTGGCACAACGTCATTTTTCAATGATGTGCTTTTTATAGTCACTGTCTTATTTGTGATTTATGCATTGTACAATCTCTTCAGTGTAATCTTAGATTTTTATCTCGAGAAAAGGGACGTGCAGCATGGTGAACGGTCTGCATACGATTTAATTCCTTTCGTTAAAAAATTAATCTTGGTGGTTTTGTTCACTATTGGACTGCTGATCATTCTTTATAAGTTCGAAGTTGATGTCAGCGGAATAGTTTTATCTCTCGGAGTCGGTTCGCTCGCAGTTGCTCTTGCTGCACAAGAAACTCTTTCGAATATGATAGCTGGTTTTGTCATTCTTGTTGATAGACCTTTCAGGATTGGTGATCGAATTAGACTTCCATCCGGTGAAATTGGTGATGTCGTGGAAATCGGAATGAGAAGCACAAAGTTATTGGATTTTGATCACAATTTAATAATTATCCCAAATGCGGAATTAGTAAAAACCAGAATCCAAAATTTAACTTATCCGAATACGATCTCGAGGATTGTTGTCGATGTAGGTGTTGCGTACTCTACTGATATCGATAAAGCAAAAGGTATTTTGCTCGGTGTTGCAGGTGAACATAAATTAGTTTCGAAAGAGTTCGAACCTCAAGTATTTGTAACAAATTTTTCGGCGAGCAGCATCGATATCAGATTAGTTGCACGCACAACTGATTATCGAGATGTCTATACAATTCAAAGTGAACTGAGACAATTAATAAATATAAAATTCAAAAAGAATAGAATTGAGATTCCATTTCCGCAAATGGTGATTCACAAAAAGGAGAAATGATGGACTGGCTTATTATAATCGGATTGATAGTTCTTGGCTACATATTACTCTTGCTTGAAGTTTTTGTGCTGCCAGGGATTGTTGTCGGTATTTTTGGCGTGATATCAATAATAGTCGCAATTATTTATTCGTTCATTCAATTCAATGCGGATACAGGATTACTAATTTTAATTGGAACCATAGCATTCTCCGTAGTATTTACATTTGTCTTATTTAAAATTGGTGCATGGAATAGGTTCATCTTAAATTCTCAGCAAAAGAAGGAAGAAGGCTTCACTTCATCAAAATCTGATCATTCACTTGTTGGAAAAGTCGGAACTGCGCAGACAAATCTTCGACCGGCGGGTTCTGCTGTTGTCGATGGTAAGAAATATGATGTCATAGCTGAGGGGGAATTTCTGCAAAAAGGGGATTCGATCATTGTAAGCTCGGTCGCGGGCGCTAAAATAATTGTAAAGAAAAATTAGGAATAAAAAATGAAAAAGATTGGTTTAACGTTTTTTCTGATTGGCTTTCTTGTAAGCGGTCTGATTGCACAAACTACATTTGATAAATATTTCATCGAGAAATCTCTTCGAATAGATTATTTTAATATTGGTGACGTCAAAGAACAAATTATCGCATTAGATGAAATACGTGAGGAGCCGTTTTGGGGAGGTAATAAAATAAATTTGATTGATAAATTCTATTATGGCAATTATAGATTCGAAGTTATCGATGCAGTTTCAAACAAGATAATTTACTCAAAAGGATATTCAACTTTATTTTCCGAATGGCTGACTACTGCAGAAGCGAAGCAAGTGCGGCGTGCTTTTAGCGAAACTCTCACTTTCCCATTTCCGAAAAATAAAGTGAATGTAAATCTGTATAAAAGAAATGAACTTAATAATTTCGATCTGGTATTTACTTTTCATGTCGATCCAAGTTCACCCTTTATTAAAAAAGACCGAAGAAATGTTTTCAAAGCAGCCAAAGTTTACGACGGCGGTAATTCAAATGAGAAGGTTGATATCGTGATCGTTCCTGATGGTTACACTGAAACTGAAATGCCCAAATTCAGAAAAGATGCTGAAAGATTCGGGACTTTGCTTTTTGGTTCAACGCCGTATAAAGAAAACAGGAATAATTTTAATATTTGGTATGTGGAAGCGCCATCGAAAGAAAGTGGTACAGATATTCCTCGTGATGGAATCTATAGGAGTACCGCCGCGAACTCCAGTTTTTATACATTCGATGTAGAACGTTACTGCATGGTGGAGGACAATAAAACTCTCCGCGACTTAGCGGCAAATGCTCCATATGACTTAATTTATGTTTTAGTGAATTCTGACAAATATGGCGGAGGTGCAATTTATAATCATTATTCGGTTGCTGTAAATGACAACGAGTGGGAAGAATATTTAATTGTTCATGAATTTGGTCATGGCTTTGCTGGTTTGGGTGATGAGTACTATACATCTGAAGTTGCGTATGAAGAATTTTACAAAGCTGGAATTGAACCTTGGGAGCCAAATTTAACGACATTGACAAACTTTGAGAAAAAGTGGAAACCGCTGGTTAAATCTGAAACTCCAATTCCAACTCCGAGTGAAGAATTAAACAATAAAATAGTTGGGGTTTTTGAAGGGGGTGGTTATGTGCCAAAGGGAGTTTATCGTCCTATGCTTGATTGCTCAATGAAATCTAAAACTGTCGATAACTTCTGTGTGGTGTGCAAAGATGCGATCCAAAGAATGATCGATTATTATTGTGATAGGTAGCTTGATTAGTATGAAAGTTCTTAAAGTTAAAAGTTCATAAAGCTTGCACTGAACGAAGTGAATGTGTTTGTAATGTTTATAGAGCTTTTACTGAATCCGGCTTGGCGGATGAATGGGTTTGTAAAGGTAAATACTGGATTTGAACAAATTGAAATATATATTCTATAATTTATAAATAGGTTAGACTATTAAAAACATTTTGATCCAAATCAGGGCTGCAGTATCGAACGAGAAAGTAATTTGGCGTAAGCATGTTTTGTCGCGTTTGATCGAACGTGGAATTAAAAGAAAAGAGATTTTGAAGGTTATCATAGCTGGTGAAATAATTGAAGATTATCCAGAGGACCAACCTTATCCGAGTATGTTTTTATTCAAGATTGTGAAGGATAGACCTCTCCACGTAGTAATATCGTATGATGAATTCAATAAAATTGTCTATATTATTACAGCATATGAGCCAACACTTGAATTTTTTGATGAAGATTTCAAAACAAGGAAATAAAAATGAACTCAAAAACAACTCGATCTTTATGTCCAATGTGCGGAGGAAAGAAAAAATCCTCAACAACAACATTCAGTGCTGATTATGGTGAAGGAATCATAATTATTAGAAATGTAAATGCCGAAGTTTGTATTCAATGTGGAGAAGAATGGATTGACGACAAAACAGCAGCAAAATTGGAAACGATTTCTTCTGAAGCCCAGACAAAAAAACGACAACTCGAAGTCATTGCAATGAATAATTAAGGAAGTGGGAAAGTTTGTAAAGCTTGTACTTAACGAAGTGAATGTGTTCATAAAGTTTGTAATGTTTATAAAGCTTGTACTGAATCCACCCTGTTGGATGAATGTGATCGTAAGTTTAACAAAAATTATAATTTGATGAGTCTTATGTTAATTCTCAATTATCAATTCTCCATTCTCAATTATCTATAAAGTATTTTGGATCAAAGAAAATTATATAGAACAATAGAAAAGATCACGAATCAGCCATTTAAGTCTGAAGAGGAACTTCTGATTAATGTTCTAAAGGAAGTTGTTGCAAGTGAATCGTTCGCAGTAACCGGTGGAAGAATATGGAAACTTACTCCTTCAAGGTCAAAATATAAATTGATTGCTCAAGAAGGGGAAGTCGAGAAGATAAAACCGAATTTCACAATTAATGTTACGGATTATCCAATCTTTGAGCTGATAGCCAAAGAAAGAACAATTTTAACCACTGAAACGAATCTCTACCTACGACAGAAAGGTATATTTAAATATTCTGCAACCGGAATAGGTGAAAAACTTCGCGGAAAAGATTACCCGCTTTATCAATATTTAATGGCATTCTCTGCCCCTGAAATTAATCAGTCTTTATTTTATACACTTAATATTATTGGGACTGCTTTAACGTCTACTCTGAGAAGTAAGAGAATTGAAACACGTACTAAAATTTTGACCGATGATATCGACCAGGCTCGCGAACTGCAGAAACGAATTCTTCCCGAACACGAATTTAAATTTGCTGGCTATGAGATGTTCGGCATTTCGGTTCCGGATAGAATTGTCGGTGGCGATTTCTATGATTACCTAAATATCGGGGTGGATGATGATAAGTTTGCTGTTGCGGTTGGAGATGTTGCGAGCAAAGGATTTGCTGCAGCCGCAGAAGCATTCTATGTATCAGCGGCTTTGAGAATGGGAGTAAGTTATCTAACAAAAACTTCTCCACTAATGAAGAAAATAAATAATCTCGTCTACAAAATATTTCCTGATGATCGATTTGTCTCACTTTTTTACATCGAGCTTTCAGATGATAAAAATGGAGCATGTATTTATTGCAATGCCGGTCATAACAGTCCGATCTTTCTAAAAGCAAATTCAAAAAAAATTGTTTCGCTAGATGCAACTGGTCCTCTGATCGGCCCGGCTTACAATTCAAAATTTGGAACTTCGATGATTAATTTTGAAATTGGAGATGTGCTTGTAATTTATACTGATGGGATCACCGAAGCGATGAATGAAGCAGGAAATTTCTATGGAGAAGAAAAATTTATCCGACTTGTTCAAAAACTTCGACACTTAAGCTCAAAGGAAATTACACAATCGTTAATCGAAGATGTTCAAAAATTCAGTGCACGCGGACAATATTCTGATGATAAAACAATTGTCACGGTTAAAAGAATGAATTAAACATGCTCTCTGAAAAATTAAAAAAATATGGTGTGGTTGGTGCAGGGGGTGCCGGGTTCCCAACTTATGTTAAAGCTGAATCAAAAGTTGAGTATGTCATTGCGAATGGAGCCGAATGCGAACCTTTAATCCATAAAGATTTTGAATTGATGAAGGCTTTTCCTTCAGAAATTATTGAAGGAATGAAATTGATGATGGATTCGACTGGTGCAAAAAAAGGTACATTCGGAATTAAGGAAAAACATGTAGCCGCCATTGAGGAAATCCAGCCATTTATTAAAAAAAGTAATATAGAATTTTCTTTCCTCGGAGATTTTTATCCCTCAGGAGATGAGTATGAAGTAGTTTACACAGCGACCGGAAAACTAATTCCACCAGCCGGGATTCCACTTCAGATTGGATGCGTAGTAAACAATGTCGAAACACTTTATAATGTTTTCTTGGCCAGTCAAGATATTCCGGTAACGAAAAAAATTGTTTCTGTTTCCGGTGTTGTACGTAATCCAAAAACATTTTGGGTGCCTATTGGAACATCATTTCGAGATTTAATTGAAATTGCCGGCGGTTCAATTGAAAAGGAATTTGGAATTTTTGTCAGTGGAATAATGATGGGCAATCTATCATTTGATCTTGATGATGTTGTCACTAAAACGACTGCTGGATTAATACTCCTGCCAAAAGAACATTTTTTAGTTACGAGAAAATCTGCTTCTATACAGAGTATGAATCGTATTGGAAAGTCGGCATGCGATCAGTGCAGTTATTGTACAGAATTTTGTCCGCGGTATCTGCTTGGATATGAAGTGCAGCCGCACAAAGTAATGCGAAGCTTAGGATTTACACTGTCTGGTGCTGAGAATTGGAATCAGTGGGCAGAACTTTGTTGTGCTTGCGGATTATGTACGCTTTACGCTTGTCCTGAAGATCTTTTTCCGAAGGAAGCTTGTGATGAATCGAAAAAATCAATGAGATCTACTGGAATGAAATTCATTCAAGAGAAAGACGTAACAGTTCACCCAATGAAAGAACATAGAAGAGTTCCTCAGAAGCAGCTGCGGAAAAGATTGAAAGTGGATGATTATGAAGTTGAAACTCCATTTGAAGAAATTGATTTCTCTCCCAGCACAGTTAAAATTAAATTGCAGCAGCACATCGGTAAAAAAGCCGAACCTACAGTTAAAGAAGGGGAAGTAGTTAATATTGGACAATTGATTGCTGAAGTAGGAGAAAATAATTTGGGAGCCAATATTCACTCATCCATAAGTGGAAGAGTTGCTCAAGTCAACGAAAAATATATCAACATCGAGAAATACTAAATTCGAAATCCTAAAACTAAACAAAATGTTACAGTTTTAGCAGTTGGAAATTCCAAAGGACAAAAAATATGATCTAGAGGATCGAACTTTAGAATTTGCTAAGAAGATTATTGCCTTCATCGATTCAGTCCCGAAGAATTTGCAGAATATTGAAATATGTAAGCAACTGACCAGAGCCGGGGGCTCTGTAGGTGCAAATTACATAGAAGCAAACGAATCATTAGGTAAAAAAGATTTTTTAATGAGAATTAAAATCTGTCGAAAGGAAGCAAAAGAGAGTAGATATTGGCTTAAACTTACTAGGTGTTTGGACAGTAGCGAGGCTGAAAGACAATCGTTAATTCAAGAAGCTACCGAACTAATGAAAATATTTGGAGCGATTCTAGAAAAATCGAAATAGTTTTAAAAACATTTAATAATTTTGAATTGTTTAGGATTTCGAGATTAGTATTTAGTATTTTATAATGGTTTATTAAACATATAGACAGAAATGGATAAAAACTCAATAGGCTTAATTGAATTAAGCAGCATAGCGGCAGGATTTCAGGTAACAGATGCGATGTTAAAAGCTGCTGAGGTTGATTTAGTGCTTGCAAGAACAATCTGTTCAGGCAAATATATGGTATTGGTTAGGGGTGATGTGGCAGCAGTTCAATCAAGTGTGGATGCAGGTGCCGTGGCTGGAAATTTTTCAGTAATTGATACCTTCGTAATACCGAATGTTCATGAATCGGTGTTCCCTGCAATTGCAGGTACAACAAAAATAGAACTCCTTGAAGCGCTTGGGATAGTTGAAGCATTTTCTGTTGCCTCATTGATTGAAGCGGCCGATGCTGCAGTTAAATCATCAAATGTGAAATTAATCGAGGTACGGCTTGCAATGGCACTTGGCGGAAAAGCTTTTGTTACTCTTACAGGTGAAGTTGCTGCAGTTCAAAGTGCCGTTGATGCTGGTGCTCATGTTGTTTCACAAAAGGGATTGCTCGTTAATAAGATCGTTATTCCACAGCCAAGAAATGAACTGTTGAACGAGATGATCTGATTGAATCGCTCGGCGATGTCATCTTTCCACATGCAATAGAATTTTGAAAAGATGACATCGTCTTTTATGCTCTGTTTGAAGTGGAACCTTTCTATTTTCTTTTGAATAGTGCAGGTAGAATTTTAATCCCAGCCATCAATCTCTTAAATACATTTCTCCCGTACAGAAAAGTTAAAGCAAATTTCATATTCTCAGTTGCTTTATTTCCGTAAGGAAACCACCAAAACTTTTTTTGCCACGTGAAGGAGTCAGAGTTGTAATACTTTTCATAAACCATTTCCATCAATCCGCTTCTCCCATGAACTCTGCCGGTGCCGCTCAATTTTATTCCACCGACAACTGCTTCGCTTGTACCAAAATATGATATGCAATCATTGATTAGTACAGAACCACTCTTTATTTTTCGTGCAACTTCTCTTCCATGTGAAATATCCTTAGTCCAAACTGATGCGGATAATCCATAATCAGAGTCATTCGCAAATTTGATTGCCTCATTGTCATCACTGACTTTTTTAATGGCTATTATTGGTCCAAAAGTCTCTTCTTTCATCACGAGCATATCATGATTAACGTCAGTTAAAATTGTCGGCTCGAATTTATTTTCATCAATCTGTCTGCCGCCGAAAATAATTTTCGCTCCCTTTCGGACTGCATCTTGAATATGTTCTTTAACTTTATTTGCCTGCTGCTCTGTCTTTAATGCACTTAAATCGTAATATTCAGAGCCATTATACAATTTCAATCTTGAAACATGCTCTATCAATTTGTGTATTAATTCGTAATGTAGAGATTCATGAACATAGACTCTCTCAACCGAAACACAAGTTTGACCAGAATTTGTCAGCGCTCCCCAAGCAATTCCTTGGGCAGTTCTATCAAGGTCTGCGTCTTTCAACACAAGGATTGGATCCTTCCCCCCAAGTTCAAGCGAGATGGGCAAAAGTTTATCAGCAGCATTTTTAGAGATGATCTTTCCAACATTTGTGCTTCCTGTAAAAAATAACTTATCGATTTTGCTATTCACGAGTGATTGACCCACCTGAGCTTCACCATAAATAACATTAAAAACATTCTTCAGTAAGTTTGATCCATTGAATAATTTTTCAATCCAGCTTCCGACTAGTGGAGTGAACTCAGATGGTTTGAAAACAACACTGTTGCCTGCAATCAATGCTGGAATGATCTGTCCCATCGGTAAAAGTAATGGATAATTCCATGGACTAATTATTCCAACGACTCCCCATGGCTCAAATTCAATCCAACTTTTTTTGTGGATCATTACTGGCAGCTTGATGCGTACTTTTTGTGGTCTCAAATACTTTTTGGATTTTGCAAGGTAATAATCAAAAACGCTAAGTGTGGGAATTATCTCAGACGAAATTGCTTCAGCAAATGGTTTTCCGTTTTCGTCTGAGATTAGTTGAGCTATTTCTGCGTACTTGGAAAATAAGTTATCGCGAATAATTTTCAATTCGTTGATTCTTTTATTAATTCCAATTTCCTGCCAATGTACTTGGGCATCTTTTGCCGTCTTAACGATTGCTTCAACTTCAGTTGGATCAGTGCAACCGATCTGTCCTAATAATTTTATTGTGTTTGGAGAAAATGATTTTAATATCATGTCATGTCTCAATTAATTTCTTCTGCACTATTTCAAAAAGTTCTTCTTTAGAATTTATATCGGTAGTATAAACTATGTTGTATCTCGCTTTTTTACTCACAAGGAAATTGGAGATGATCTTTATTTTCTCAATGTTTAATGGCAAATCAAAATCCGCTGTACTGCGGATAAAATACTCATCACATAGTTCAAACAACGTCTTTTCGGAATCTCTCACTCCTTTGATGGATTGAACGATTCCATTTTTAAGTGAAATGACCTCAGAAACATTTTCACCGCCGTAAATGAAGATGAGTGCATTGATGGCATTGATCGGCTCTTTAAGGACTTTAATTTTACCAATGTTCTTCAAAATTGCCTGAATTGTATCCCGGATTTTAGCAGCATCTTCGAATTTTTCTCTACCAGCGAATTCCTTCATTTTTTCTGTCAGGCGATTGAGAATCACTGTGTTATTTCCAGTGAGAAAATCCTTCACAGTTCTTAACTCCTCATCATAGAGCGTTGAAATATCTTTCTCTACACAAGGACCAAGGCACCTCTTTATATCCAACAAATAACATGAACGATTTTTCTTCAATTCTTTGTCTTCACACTCTCGCAGCATTGTCGATTTTGAAATGATATCCAATACCTCCTCTGCTGTTTCTCGCCGGTTGAATGGACCGAAATACATAGTCCCATTATTAACGAGTCTGCGGGTAACTTCAAGTTTCGGAAATTCATTGTCGGCACTTACTCCGATGAAAGAATAATTTCTGATTATTTTCAGTGCTGTATTATGAATTGGTTTGTGTTTTTTAATCAATTCAGATTCAAGCAAAAAAGCAGAGAGTTCACTTTCGGTTTCGATAAAATCAAGATGATGTGCTCCACGAACTATTTTTTTTACTTTCCGGTCGCTGTTAGAATCACGAAAATATGAGATCACTCTCGACCTCAAATTTTTTGCTTTGCCGATATATATCACAGTTCCTTTTTTATCGTGAAAAAAGTAAACGCCAGGTCCAGAAGGAAGTTTTGAAACAGAATCTGCTAAAGATTTTCTTGTAGAAAAGAACTTGGCTTTGTTGATTGGTTGGAATTGCAGCTTTAAAAGTTCATCGAGTGTGTCGAACTTTAATTTATTTCTTCCTTCTTCAATCAGTTTCAATAGAATTTGAGCAGTAACTTTAGCGTCACCGAGTGCTCTGTGTTTGGCAGTGTTCCTAAATCCGAAAAATCTTGTTAAAGCAGTGAGTGAGGTTTTTCCAATTCCATGAAAGATCCGTTTTGCTAACCTCTGTGTGCAGAGTGTCTCAAGGCGGATGGGCATTTCTTCCTCACGCAGATACGAATGTAAAAGAAAATTGTAATCGAATTTTGCATTGTGAGCTACAAAAATTGAATCTCCGATGAACTCTTGAATTTTATATGATACATTAGAAAAAGTCGGTGAATTAATTACATCTTCATTTCGGATTCCGGTCATCTCCGTAATATAATTAGGAATGAATCGCTGAGGATTTAATAGAGTAGAAAATTTATCTGTGATTTTGAGATTTTCGATTTTCACTAATGCAATTTCGATTATAGATTCTCTTTGCGGGCTGAGTCCAGTTGTTTCGACATCGCACACTACGAAGCTTGCTTTCTCAATCGGAATTCGCATATCTCAAATTACGAACTCTCTGAAATCATTTCAAAGTAATTAAATCGAATTCGGTTTTCTGGGACACTCTGATGTGATTCAAAATCATAATTATCTCCGAAGGAGTCCTTTGGACATAAAAATCCGTGTTCCAATTAGAATTCAATCACGCATTTATTATAGTTCTGCTCTTCAATTTCACCAACACTTTTTTTATATTTCTAAAAAGAAAGCAAATTTTGGATAAAGTTAAAATTCTATTTATCGGTGATATTGTAGGCAAACCGGGGATTCAAATCCTTCAAACATTTTTGAAAAGTATTGTTCAGAATAATTCAGTCGATTTTATCATTGCAAATGGTGAAAATCTAACTGATGGCAGGGGAATAATTGAAAAAGATGGTAAATCGATTTTTGAGCTTGGTGTAAATGTGATCACCGGTGGTAATCATATTTGGGAAAAACATAAGTTTCAAGAATACAGTAAAGCGGAGAAAAATGTTCTCAGACCGCTAAATTATCCGAAGGGAACATACGGACAAGGATACGTTTCTACTTCTGTCGGAAAAAACAACATAACGGTTATATCTCTGCAAGGTAGAGCATATTTACCCCCAATTGACTGTCCTTTTCGGACGGCTGATTGGGTAATAGAAAAAGTTAAAAGTGATTCTAACATAATCATAATCGATTTCCATGCAGAAGCTACTGCAGAAAAAGTTGCATTGGCAGTTCATCTAGATGGGAAAGTCAGTGCAATTATTGGAACACATACGCACGTACAGACAGCTGATGAAAGAATATTTCCAAACGGTACAGCTTATATAACTGATGTAGGAATGACGGGACCCTACGATTCTGTTATCGGAATGAAAAAGGATGCTGCGGTAAATAGATTTTTATATCAAACTCCACAGAAATATCAAACTGCCACTGACGACGTTCATATATCTGCAGTAATAGTGACCATTGATGCAAAAAGCGGCAAGTCTCTTTCAATTGAGAGATTATTTTTCCCAGAATTTGATAGAACAAGCAAGGATAATGGCAGCACAAATAATTAACGGTAAAATAATTTCGGATCAAATAAAAGAAGAGATTAAAACTTCCGTAGAGATAGATTTTCTTCCTCAAAATATTCGACCGGGACTCGCTGCGATTTTAATAGGTGATGATCCTTCGTCACATATATATGTAGAATCAAAACGGAAAGCTTGTGAATTTGTAGGATTTCACTCCGAAGTTTTCAGATTTTCGAAAGATTTTAAAGAAATAGAATTAATTAAATTAATTGAAAAATTAAATCGTGATGACAAATTCCACGGGATCTTAGTTCAACAGCCCTTACCACATCACGTTGATCAAGAGAAAATAAATTTATCGATTGATCCAGCAAAAGATGTTGATGGATTTCATCCAGTCAATTTTGGTAAGCTGCTTGCTGGCGAAGAGACTTTTATTCCTTGCACTCCGGCAGGAATTCTTGAGCTGCTAAGGCGTTACGAAATTTCAACTTCAGGTAAACATGCAGTTATTTTGGGCAGAAGTAACATTGTTGGGAAACCGATCGCTTCACTGCTAATGCAAAAATCGAGCAAAGCAAACGCAACTGTTACAGTCTGTCATTCTGCTACCGAAAATATTAAAATGCATACAATTCAAGCAGATATACTAATTGCTGCGATTGGGAGACCGCACTTTGTTACTGCAGAAATGGTAAATGAGAATTGTACAGTAATTGACGTTGGAATCAATCGAGTGAGTGAGCCGACTTTAAAAAATAAATATAGATTAGTTGGTGATGTTAAATTTGATGAAGTCAGCACTAAGGTTAAAGCGATTACACCAGTTCCAGGCGGTGTTGGGCCGATGACTATTGCAATGCTATTAAAAAATACTTTAATTGCAGCTACAAATTTTTATAACATAAATCAAAATGCGTAAAACAATTGTTGATAGAATAATACAAGAAGTATTGATCGAACATTCACTTCAAAAATCTTATTGCGATGAGGGGATTTGTGCTCCTTGCGGACATTGCGTATTTCACAAGAAAGATGCAGTTCAAAATATTATCGATAATGGTGCTGAGAGAATAACAACTACAATTGGAATCCCTGAACCTCTTGAGCTTGATCTTGCACGAATGATCGATCACACACTTCTTAAACCGGACGCGACCATCGAAGAAGTCAAAAAACTCTGTGATGAAGCAAGGCAATATCATTTTGTGTCAGTATGCGTAAATCCATCATTCGTCAAGTATTGTGCGGTGCAATTACAAGGAACTGATGTTAAAGTTTGTACTGTGATCGGTTTCCCATTGGGAAGCTCCTCAACTGAAATCAAACGAGCAGAGACTCGGCAAGCTATTCAGGATGGTGCGAAAGAAATTGATATGGTTCTAAATATTGGAATGCTCAAATCGAAAGAGTTAGATTATGTATTCAAAGATGTCCAGCAAGTTGTTCTTGAAGCGAAACCAAAAAAGATCGTTACAAAAGTAATTCTTGAAACTTGTCTTCTTTCAGATGAAGAAAAAGTAAAAGCTTGTATTATTTGCAAAGAAGCCGGAGCGGATTTTGTAAAAACATCAACTGGATTTTCGAAGGGAGGTGCGACAGTGGGAGATATTGCATTAATGAGAAAAGTTGTCGGTGGTGCTATGGGAGTTAAAGCAAGCGGTGGAATCCGTTCGAGGGAAGATGCGGATATGATGATAGCCAGTGGAGCTGATCGTATTGGTGCTAGTGCTTCTGTAAAAATTGTAACAAACATCAAAGATGAGAAGAGTGGCGGCTATTAATGACATTACATATTGATATTAAAAAGGAAATTGATGGGTATACTGCCTCAGTTCCTACGATAAAAGAGTGCGAAGTTTGGTCAGACGAATATGAAGTTGCATTGAGTAAAATTATCAATTTGATCGCTTACTACTTGAAGCTGGATAAGAATTTTAAATATCGTCTGGACATAACTCTAAATTCTCCTGAGTTAGTTTCTTATACAATTAACATTTATACTAAATAGAACAGCATTGATTAAAACAGATGAGAGAAGAGAAAGAATTGAAACTGTTTTAAAACAAAAACAGCCCTCCTTAACTGTTGTCCTTGAGAATATCCATGATCCGCATAATGTGAGTGCAATCCTTAGAACGTGCGATGCAGTCGGTGTTATGGAAGTTCATCTAGTATATACGTTTGAATCCTTCCCAGAGATTTCTAAAGCAAGCTCGGTGAGTGCGAGCAAATGGATGAGTATCGTAAAGCACAAATCTTTTGAAGATTGCAGTAGCTATCTTAAGTCGAAAAACTTTTTAATCGCTGCATCGCATTTGGATATTTATTCTAAAACCCACGATGAAATTGATTTTACCGAAAATGTTGCACTTGTTTTTGGAAATGAGCAGAGGGGAATAACTGAAGAATATTTAAGATTCTGTGATTTTTCTTTCAGAATCCCAATGCATGGAATGATTCAAAGTTTGAATGTATCTGTTGCTGCCGCCGTATGTCTATTTGAAGCAGAAAAACAATTTCGCATATCAGGCAGATACGATTCCATTCAGCTGGACAAAGATGTGTTTGATAACAAATTGAAAAACTGGTTGTTAAAATAATATCTGGAGCAAACATTGGCAGAAGTCAAATTAATCAATGTTAAAAAAGTTTATGAGGGAAATGTTGTTGCTGCTCAAGACGTTAATCTGACTGTGAAGGATAAAGAATTTGTTGTGTTAGTCGGACCCTCAGGCTGCGGTAAATCAACAACACTCAGGATGGTAGCTGGACTTGAAGAAATCACCGAGGGTGAATTATACATTGATGAAAAATTGATGAATGATGTGCCACCAAAAGACCGTGATATTGCAATGGTATTTCAGAATTATGCTCTCTATCCCCATATGAATGTATTTGATAACATGGCTTTTGGATTAAAGATCAGAAAATTTTCTAAAGATGAAATCAAGAATAGAGTTGAAGAAGCATCCAAAATCCTTGGAATAGAAAATCTGTTAAAAAGAAAACCTAAACAGCTTAGCGGCGGGCAGCGCCAGCGAGTTGCAGTGGGAAGAGCGATTGTCAGGAAACCAAAAGTATTTTTGTTCGATGAACCTCTGAGCAATCTTGACGCAAAGCTCCGCGTACAAATGCGTACAGAAATTTCAAAGCTGCATCAAAGACTTGAAGCGACAATGATTTATGTTACTCACGACCAAGTCGAAGCAATGACAATGGGCGATAGAATTGTTGTGATGAAGGACGGAATTGTTCATCAAATTGATACACCATTAAATTTGTATTATCAACCTGCAAATAAGTTTGTTGCCGGCTTCATTGGTAGTCCATCAATGAATTTTATTAGTGGAAAAATTATTTCTGAAAATGGATTAAAATTCAAATCAATTAATTCAGACTTAGTGTTTGAAATAAAAAAAATGGAAGACAAGAATCTTAATAAATACATCGACAAGAAAATATTTTTAGGAATCAGGCCGGAGGATTTTGAAATAACAGATGCTATAGGTGAAAACCCTTCAACCGTTCTCATCCAGGCAAACATTGAAGTCGTTGAACCAATGGGAAAAGAAGAATTTCTATATTTTCAAATTGAAGGCGAGCAGATCATTGCTAAGATCGATTCTAGTATGAACTTGAAAGCAAGTATGAAAACTGTGTTAGGATTTGATTTAAAAAGATGTTACTTCTTTGATGCTGATAGTGAAAGAAGAATTTAATAAGTCACTCATTGAAATATTAGAGACTGAAGTTACGCAAAACAGTCATTCTGAACGAAGTGAAGAATCTAATTATGCAAATATCATTGTTTTTTAGATGTTTCGTCCGCCGAGGCGGACTCAACATGACCATAAGGCCATTCTGCGTCACTTCAGTTAGAGATTAATGATCTGATGCTCAAATTTGTCTATTGCTAAATTATCATAGACGAATTTGATAAAATCTAAACCATACTTATTGGCAAAGTAAATAAAATTCAATTCGCGCTCCTGCAAGTTTTCATCCGGATACAATACATTTGATGTTTTATAAATTTGTCTGAAAATTACTTCGTTCTTTCTTTTCTGAGCAGCGAGAGTTTTTTCCCTGACAACATTCAAATATTGATCTGTTTTTAGTTTTGCGCCCGACACAACATCTATCAGTGTTTGATCGATCAAACCTATATCCTCTGATAATCCTTCGAACACAGCAAGAAATTCTTTTTCCACTCGGCTAAATATATCCGCAACTTTTATCTCGGAAGAACTATCTGCAATTTTTAATGCCAATTGTTCATTGTCATGGAAAAAATCTTGAAGCTTAAGTTCGTGTTTATCCAAAATTTGCTGAACGCGTGATTCGATAATTGTCGCACTTGCACGAGGATACAAAACTGGCTGAGTTAAATTCAGTATTTCGTAATATGGAACGATCTGAGCATGGTAACTTATCTCAGATGGACCACCAACGTAAAACGCTGTTGGAAATAAATAATCTTGACAAATTGGGCGAAGGATCACATTCGGACTGATTTTTTCCGGAAAGAAATCGATTTGCTCGAATAATTCTTCAATAGCGAATTTTTTTCTTTTACCTTTTAAGCGAAAATCTGTTTCGGTCGGATCAATTGCATATCTTCCGCTGTCTTCAATGTAGAATAAATTAATAGGTTTAATTTTAACTTGAGCGTGATAAAGTTCTTCAAGACTCGCACTTCTAAGTATTAACTCTTCGGCTATGAACCGAAACTGTTCGACATCCTTCTTAAAGATGTTTCTTAGACTGTCTTTGACAATTCCGCTCTGCGGATCAAATATAACTAAGCCATACTCATCAAAAAATTCTCTCATCAGACCAATGAAAGCAGATTTAAAAGTTGCTCCTGCATGGTAATGCTTCGAAAGCATCTCAATCAACGAACTTTTAAACTCTGTTTCCCTCAGTGAAACTTTAAGTTTCTCAAAATTATGTTCTACAGTCATATCGAAAGTATATTCACCCATTGGGCCTCGGTTTGTTTCTGCGTCCAATCCATCATCGTATGAAATTGTAGTTATACTGTTTTCATTATCAAGAACTTTGAATGAACGTACTTCATCAAAATCATGGTCATCGCCTTCAAGCCAAAACACAGGAACAAAATTATAATCTGAGTATTTCTCTGAAAGAAATTTTGCAAGCTTTATTGATGTAATTGTTTTATAAATTGTATAAAGCGGGCCTGTAGCAAATCCCAATTGCTGTCCAGTAATTACTGCGAATGAATTCTGAAATTTTAATGTTTCAATGTTTGACGATGTTAAAGATGAAACTTTGCCGGTTGGATTCTGCTCGCGTAGAAACGCAACTAACCTTTCGCGTTCTTTTTCACTTTTTCTGACACTTGATAAGACTTTGCTGACATGTTCCTCATTTCGAAAATTTGTTGGGAAAAACTTTGCCACGTTTTCGAATTCATAAAGATAATCTAAAAAAATGTTTGGGGATTCGGGGATGTCAGAAAAATTAATAAACATAATATCCTCATTTTATTTAAAAAGACCGGAGTTCCCTCCGGGCATCGGTAATTGTACCGATCAAATTAGCCAACACAAAAATATGAATTAATTTGATGAATTATAAAATCAATTTTCTTTATATTGAAATAGAAGTGATTTAATTTACAATATGTTGAGAACGATAAATTTAAGAGTATCTGCTCGAGCTAAATCAATCGCAGCAATTATCTTTAAAATATTAATTTCTGCTGTGTTAGTAATTTATTTGGTTAATCGAATTTCTGTAACTAAGTTGATTGAGGCATTTGATAGTCTGAATTATTTATTTTTTTCAGTTGGGGTATTATTGTCCATTTTGAACATCTATTCTCAGTATATTCGGTGGCGATATATTCTGAAAATTCAAAATACTTCTGTTTCGAAACTGGATGTCATTAAATCTCTTTTCACCGGATATTCAGCAGGCATTATCACTCCAATTCGAGTGGGGGAATACCTTGGCAGAAAAATTCCTCTGAAAGAATTCACCGTAACTGAAATAATTACTATGACAGTATTAGATAAGTTTTCACTTCTATTGAATGTTGTATTTTGGGGTGGAATAACTAGTATATTCTTCTTGTCATTTTATTACAAGGTAAGCTATTTGATTGTTTCTAGTTTATTCGTTTTGTTCAGCTTCTTTTTTTATTTGATTTTCCTGCTGCTATTCTCGAAGAAATTTTACCTTCATATCCAAGAACGCCGCAAAAATATAAAGGTGAAATTTAAGGTTGTACACACAATTGTTCAACAGATCGACAAGCTAGAAAGTACATCGTTTCTAAAATTGACTTCGCTGGCGTTATTCAATTATATCATCCTTGTAGTACAATTTGCATTCTTGGTGATGACTTTCGAATCGAATGGGGGATACTTCTATTTTATTTTATGCAGCGTTTTAATGTTTTTTGCTAAAACTTTGGTTCCTTCAGTTACTTTTGGTGAAATAGGAATAAGAGAAAGCGCTTCAGTTTATTTTTTAGGGATTTACGGTGTTAGCGAAGCTGCGGCTTTTAATGCGGCACTAATGTTATTCTTTTTGAATTTGCTTCTTCCTTCATTGATTGGGCTTTACTTTATTATTAAAAGCAAGTTCAACTTTGCTTCTTAAGGTGATGCTAATCTTACAAATTATTACTGGAGCTCTTACATTTATTTATTCAATATTTATCTTGTACTTAACTATTGGAGCGTTACGAACAAAAACAAGTAAGTACAAAAATAGTTTTAAGGTAAGTTTGATAATTCCATTTCGTAATGAACAAAAGAATTTGGAGAGATGTTTGTTATCAATATTGAATCAATCCTATGAGAGTAATTTAATTGAAATTATCTTAATTGATGATCATTCAACCGACAGCTCAGACTTGATTGCCCAAAAATTCGATAAGTATAAGAATGTAAAATATTTATCACTCAATAATGTTCTTCCACATGTATCTGGAAAGAAAGCTGCAATAGAATATGGTATTAAAAACTCAACCGGGGAAATCATTGTTACAACGGATGCTGATTGTTGGCATGATAAATACTGGATCGAGAATTTAATTTCTTCATTCGATTCTGACACAGGATTTGTAGCTGGACCGGTTATTTATGCAAATCAAAAAAACATTTTCCAAAAACTTCAGACCTTAGAATTTGGAAGTCTTGTTGCCATAGGCAGCGCCATGATAAATAATAAAAATCCGCTTATTGCTAACGGGGCGACTTGCGCTTATCGCCGTGAACTATTTTATGATGTAAATGGTTTTCAAGATAACTCTGCTCTTGTCTCTGGTGACGAAGAATTTTTAATGCAGAAAATACATTTTCAAACAAAAAAAATAGTGAAGTTTTGTTATTTAGAGGATAGTCTGACCTATACGGATGCGTGTGTAAGTTTATCTGACTTTCTAAATCAAAGAATGAGATGGGTTTCCAAGGTTAGATATTATAGAAATAAATTGATGCTGCTGCCTTTGTCTTTGATTTATCTTTTCTACTTTTCTTTAGGTGTTTTGTTTATTTGCAGTTTATTTTCAATATCAGTATTAAAAATATTCTTAGCTGTATTTTTCACTAAAATGATTTTGGATTTTATCTTTCTATCTGTTTCATTTAGATATTTAACACTCCAGAAATATCTATCTTATATTCCCATTGCTGAGCTTTTGCACATACCATTTATTATAATCATTCCTGCACTCGGCTATTTAAAAAAGTTTGTTTGGAAGGGAAGGACATTTGCTAGGTAAATGATTAGCTTAACTTCTCCGCCGGTTTTGGTGAAAACCATATTTCGAGATATTATTTGGGAAAACACTATTGACGAATTAGTATTAACATTCGATGATGGACCACATCCAAGGGCAACAAAAAAAGTCCTTGACGTGCTCACGAAAAACAATCTTAAAGCAATTTTTTTTCTGATCGGTGAAAATGCAGTGCAAAATTTAGATTTAGTTAAATCAATTGTTGATCAAGGCAGTTACATCGCTAATCATTCGCATTCTCATTTCAAAAATTTATTTCTTACTGGGATTGAAAATATTCGTGAGCAAATTTTTGAGTGTCAGAATGTGATCGAAAATTTTCCGAATAATCTCAAATTATTTCGTCCACCCTTTGGAAGACTGAAAGGGAAAATGAAAAAAATATCTGCTGATATTGGACTTAAAACGATGATGTGGACAAAATTAACAGAGGACTGGTACGGTGAACAAGCAAGAATCAGAAATAATGTTATGGAAATTAAACAGCGAAATTCAATAATTTTGTTTCATGATAATGAATATACTTCTGAAATCATCGGACCTGCTTTGCAAGATTCAATTTCTATCTTAAACGACAAAGGTTTTAGTTTTGCCCGAACTTTCAACTTTTGAGATCATACTTTTAGTAATTGTTGCTTTTTACATTTTGCAGCAAATTGTATTTTTATTCGGATTTAGACAGAATCTGCCGCGTAATGAACAATATGAACCCACAGTATCGATTGTTGTCGCTGCGCGTAATGAAGAAAAAAATATTCGCGCCTGTCTAGAATCGCTTTCAAAAATTGATTATCCAAAAACTAAATTAGAGATTTTGATGGTCGATGACTTTTCGACTGATGGAACAGGAAGTATTATAGACGAATTTGTAAATCGATTCAATTTTATCAAGAAAGTTATTCCGAATGAAAATATAATTTCAAAACCAGGTAAAACAAATGCAGTCGTTAATGCTTTGAATATTTCGCATGGCGAAATTGTATTTACCACGGATGCTGATTGTGAAGTTAAATCAGATTGGATTAAAACTCAGATTAAGTATTTTGCTGATGAAGTAGGAGTTGTATGTGGCTTCACTCTTCAACAATCGTATTCTCAATTTACTGGAATGCAAAATCTTGATTGGATCTATCTGTTGACCGTGGCTTCCGGCACCATAAATCTTGGCGTCCCTTTGAGTTGCATTGGAAACAACATGGCATATCGAAGAAAAGCTTATGAAATGGTTGGCGGCTATCAGAGCATAAAATTCAGTGTTACTGAAGATTTTGCCTTACTCCATAAGATTCATTCATCAACTAACTATAAGATTGTTTATCCTGCAAATCCCAATGCATTAAACATTTCGGCACCTTGTGATGACTTTCGAACACTGTACAGACAGAAACATCGATGGGGAACCGGCGGGCTTGACAGTAAATTTGCCGGATACTTTGTTATGGCATGGGGATTTCTTGCTCATTTACTTTTTATATTTCAAATACTTTTCGGATCTGTATTAACGCTTTCAATGATGAGCTTGAAAATTATCAGTGATCTAATTTTTATTTCTATCCCAATGAAGCGATTTGGAGTTTTGAGGCAGTTGAAATATTTTATTTCATTTGAAATCTATTTTACGGTTTATGTGCTGATTCTCCCTATGCTTGTCGCATTTGACAAAAAGATTGTTTGGAAGGAACGAAAGTACTAATGCTTCTCCTTTGCAATTATTATTTGACATATCGCTGCAATGCAGATTGTGAATTCTGTCACTTCGGCTCGTCTACTGATTTAAATAAAACCGGATTTGCAAAAGATGAGGATGTATTCCGTAATCTAAATGAAGTAAAACAACTTGGTGTCAAATTTATTGACTTTACCGGTGGTGAGCCACTGCTTCACAAAAATATTCATCGTTATGTTGAGCATGCAAAAAAGCATAGCATGCAAACCAGCATAACTACAAATTGCCTTCTCTATCCAAAGTTTGCTGAAAGACTTGCTGGAAAAGTCAATCTGCTTCACTTTTCACTTGATTCACCCATTAGAGAAGAGCATGATGAGATTCGGAAAGTTAGTTGCTTCGATTCGGTTATGAATTCTATTCGTATTGCAAAAAGTCTCGGTGAATATCCTGACATTTTATTTACTGTAACTAATAATACATACAAGAAGCTTCCAGCTATGTATGATTTAGCAGTAAAGCATGAACTAGTTTTAATAGTAAATCCTGTATTTTCTTACTTTGGAAATGATGGACTATCGATGGAAGCAGTAAACCTCATAGACGAATTCACCAAGGATAAGCCTGATATTTATATAAATTCATCATTCTTGGAATTGAGGAGAAGAGGAGGAAATGATATCAACAATCCTTCGTGCAAAGCAGTTTCAAGAGTTATCGTAATCTCACCTGAAAATGAGATCATCTTACCATGTTACCATTTTGGCGTTAAGAAAATTTTAATTGATCGACCAATTAAAGAAATCAGAACGTCGAAAGAGGTTATTGAGTTCCAGAAGAAAGAAGGACGATTTGATTTTTGCCAGGGATGCACTGTCAATTGCTACTTTGAACCATCTTTTGCGTTTCCAACTAATCTGTATGGTGTTTTAAGCATTCCGTCTAAGTTTTATTATGGATTCAACAAATTAGTTAAGCAAAAAATTCTTAAATTTGGCAAAAAGATTCTTGGTTAATAATGGTATGTATTATTGAAAAAATTATTGAGTCTACTCCTTCTAATATTACTTTATTTCTCATTTGCAAAAGCTGAAGATAATGATCTGGTGCGTCACTATAGCTGTGATCATTCCAAAGCAAGAATTAGCTGCTACGATTCTCACGTTAAATTCTTTCCAAGAGAATTAATTTATCCACCGAATTTTTCTAATCCATTTGAGGCGAAAGTCGGTTCAATTTTTAGTTTAAGCGGCAAGGGACTTCAACTAGATATTGGTGCAGCAAAAGATCTTATTCACATTAAATCTGATAAAAAAAATACATTCGGATTAGGTGCGGAGTTTTTCACCTGGTCGATGCTAAGAAGTCAAAGTAATTTTAAATTTCCAGTTGATGCTATTGATTATTTTTTTGGTGGTTACTTTTCACATAGGACAAGCATTAAAAATATAAAAATTTCCAGCCGACTCAGGATCAGTCACATCTCTGCGCATTTAGTTGATGGTAGTTATAATTCTATAAATAAAACTTGGAACAATAGCTTGGAACCATTTGTTTACAGCAGAGAATTTACAGAACTGAGCTCAGCCATTGAATGGAAACAGCAAAAATTATATTTGACTATTAACTATTTATTTCATGCAATTCCGGAAGTAAAAAGTAATCTGAGCTTTGGAACCGGAGCCGAGTTTTTGTTATATACTATAAAAAATCCAAGAGCGCAATTGTTTGGCGGACTGGATATTAAATTTCATAAAACATATGATGATAATTACAAAAGTGATAAATCAATATCCGCTGGAATTCATTTTGGTAAGTGGAATTCTTCCGGGTTGCGCATAATTTACAATTATTATTCTGGTAAGCATCTTCACGGCGAATTTTCTCGATTCAAGCTAAATCGTTCATCAATTGGAGCTTATCTCCTTTTCTGATATGTCTGAGCACTACGAAATCCAAAAACCTAAAAGTATTTTTAGTAAAATCTTTCAAGGGAAATTTTCTTTTCTTATTAACATTTTACTTTTCGGTGTAACATTTTTTACAACTACGGTGGCGGGAGTCTCTTGGATATTTGGGCCAGCCGCAGCAATGGATTTAGATAATTTCCACATTGGTTTGCCTTATTCCTTGGCAATTTTATTTGTATTGGGTAGTCATGAATTTGGTCATTACTTTGCTGCTCGCAGTCATAAAGTGAAGGCAACATTACCTTTCTTCATTCCATTTCCGATGACTGAAATATTTTTGAATTTTGGGACATTGGGTGCCGTAATAAAAACACAATCTCCGATCAACACACGCCGAGCAATGTTTGATATTGGAGTCGCAGGTCCCATAGCGGGATTTTTTGCATGTGTTGTATTGTTGATTTATGGATTTTTAAATCTTCCTCCGGCTGAATTTATTTTGACCATTCATCCCGATTATTTTAATCAAACAACGGAATCAAATGCATTGGCATTGGAGTTTGGAACTAACCTGCTATACTCTTCGATGCAATTGTTGTTAACTAATCCATCTGCTGAATTTGTTCCACCGATGAGCGAAATTTACCATTATCCATATCTCTGCGTTGGTTGGTTTGGATTGTTTGTAACAGCAATGAATTTGATCCCTGTCGGACAACTAGATGGCGGGCATATATTTTATTCTATGTTCGGTACTAATCTTCACCGCAAAGTTGCCGATGTAACATTTGCATTACTAATGATTCTTGGAATTTCAGGATTTGTTTCGGAGTTTTTTAATCTAAATTTTCCAATAGGTTGGAGCGGATGGGTATTTTGGGCATTGATTTTACGCTTCTTGATAAAACTTTATCATCCAGAAATTTATGATCCAGTTGGACTCGATATAAAAAGAAAATTGATTGGTTACTTTGCTATCATTATCTTTATAATATCCTTTACCCCAGTTCCTTTTTACATTAAATTTTGGTAAGTAAGTGAATAATATAAAAAACATAGTATTTGCAGTAGTTTTCTGCTCCATCTTTCTTCAGTCGTGCGAGAAGGAATACTCTTCAATCTTCGATCCAGCTCAAAATGTTCCGCCTGTTGTAAAGAACGTTCAAGCGCCTGATACGTTAATCGTACCTCTTGCTGACACCTTAAAAATCTCACTTAGT